>NZ_JBVCPH010000023.1:0-59377 GCF_057456235.1 Photobacterium sp.
ACCCCTGCCATTTTAGAAAGCCTCAGCAGAAATGCTGGGGCTTTTTTACGTTTGTTACTCGAACTGGCAGAGCAGCGGATTCCCCCTGTACCAAAAATAGCGCGTGTTGGGAGCTCGAATCTCTCCACCCCTGTCATTTTAGAAAGCCTCAGCAGAAATGCTGAGGCTTTTTAGTATATTCCTTTCCCAACTTATCCAGCTCTTCTATCACGACAGTGGTATGATTTCTGATATCAGTGTGTTTATACCTATAACAGTCGGAAATAATCGAGATGAAGCGCGGGATTACGGTTTTTTTGGGTGTTTGTACCCTTGTAACAGGCATTGGATTGGGGTTTATTTCCTGGTCATTTGATGTTGCCAGGGCGCCGGAAGTAACGGCAGATATTACGACTCCCACTTATTCCTATCATTGTATTGATGGAACTTCCGACCAGCCTTTAGATCAGGATGGTGCGCTGACTGTTTCTGTCTGGAATATCTACAAACAGCAGCGAGAAAATTGGCGCCAGGCGCTGGAGTTGTTTACGGCAGATAGCGAACTGGTCTTATTGCAAGAAGCGAGTTTAACTACGGCATTAAAGGACTATTTAGATACATCACACTGGCAAGTGACAATGGCGAATGCCTTTAAATTCTTTAATACGTCTGCCGGTGTTATGAACTTGTCGTCTGTCGAAGCCATTGAAACATGTGCTTATCTTGCTATGGAACCTTGGCTGAGGTTACCCAAATCGGCGTTATTGGCGCGCTTTTCTCTTTCGAATGGTCAGGTACTGGCTGTCGTTAACTTGCATGGTTTGAATTTTGCGTTAGGGCTGGAGGAGTATAAGGCACAAATGGACCGCCTTGGTAGAGTACTGGCTAAACATCAAGGACCGGTAATCTTAGCGGGTGACTTTAATAGTTGGAGGCAAGGACGAATAGATGTCGTCAGAGATTTTGCGGAAGGTTTGCAGTTAAAAGCCGTAGTGCTGAATATCGATCAGCGAAGTACGGTACTGGGCAAACCGCTTGATCATCTGTATTACAGAGGCTTGAGGTTAATGGAAGCAGAGGCGCCCAAAACGGAAGCCTCTGATCATAACCCAATTATAGCCACATTCAGGCTGTAAAAATCATTACCGGCCAGAGAATCAAAGTGAGTATCCAGGGCAGGATGGCAATGATAATAGCCTTAGCACGGTCAAAGTCTGTCCAGGCTCCGACTGCCGCATAGGTCAGGGCGATGTACCAAGGTGCTAATAGAGGTATTGTGGTGGCAAACGGTGACCATGGATGGTTGAGAGGCAGTTTTAATAATCCGTTCAAACTATTGAGGTCAGCGGCATTAGGTAAGATATCACTTGGGTTAAACATGATATTAGTATAACTGGCAACATCACCGATGATTGCGGGCAGCATAATAAAACATGATGCAGCAAGCCATTTACCGAAGCCGTGTTGATAGCGGTTTGCTTTGGTCGCTAAATTTAACCAAAGGGCCAGAACAAAAATGCACGCTGTTCGGCCTAAAATATCACTGAATACTTCTCCCGCGAGTAAAACCTCTTTAGTCAGCCAGGCTTTCTGAACGTCTTGATCAACATTTGATAGCTGGACTGTTAATTCCTGCTGTAGCCATGCCATATTGACGTGATCAAAGTATGTTCCCCAAAGGATAAAAGAGCCTAAGAGAATGACTAAGAATGGGAGAATTGCCCACTTAGGGCGTTCGTGTATTGCAGCAAAGCAGTCAATGGGTGATCGGAACAGATCCCATAAAGCGATTAATGGGTTTTTTGACGGTGTCATACGCTTACCTTGGTTACATCAATGTACAATTTCAGCTTTTGTCCGGGTTTTAAATACTTGCTGGAACTGATGTTATTCCATTTTACTACATCAGAAACTTTCACTTTATAACGTTGAGCAATTTTACTGAGATTATCACCCTGACGAATTTCATAATATACCGTACGAATGACCCCGCCATTGCCGCTTGTTTTCCAAATGTTGAGTTTCTGACCGATATGAAGAGATTGATTTTTAGAAAGGCCATTCCACTTTGTTAGCTGGTCGATAGTCACTTTCTGACTGCGGGCGATGGTCCATAGGCTGTCACCTGATTTAATGTGATACACGGTTCGGTAGCCGCTACCGTGACTTTTCTGGCTGCGTACTTGTTGCGCTTGGTATGCCGATGGAAATCCGTCACTGTCTTTCATCGCCACAGGGATCAGGATATGTTTACCGGTTCGAATACTGGTTCCGGTTATTTTGTTGGCTCGTTGGATTTGCTTCACTGTCGTTTTATGTTTGGCCGCCAGTACGCTTAAACTATCACCGGGCTTCACCTGATAACGGATCACATTCATTCCCTGATGGCCACTGTTAGCCAGCTGAATATTGAAAGTATCCACTTTGTTGGTCGGCAGGAGTAAATGGTTCGGACCATCTGGTGCGGTAGCCCACTGGTTATAGGCCGGATTCAGGCTTTGCAGTTCAGACAGTTTCATACTGGCATATTGTGCCGCCATGGCCAAGTCCATCTGGATTCCTGGCTCAACGAGCTTCACTGCTGGTTTATTGGCAATGTTAGGGATCTCTATACCATACGCTTTTTGATTTCTGATGACATCTGCCACAGCATAGAGTTTGGGGACATAACCGCTGGTTTCTTTCGGTAAGTCCAGTGACCAGAAATCGGTTGGTTTACCGGCTGCTTTGTTTTTCCGGATGGCTCTGAATACCCGCCCTTCGCCAGTGTTATACGCGGCTAACGCATGTTGCCAGTTGCCGTCAAATTTACGATTAAGGTATTCCAATAAATCCAGTGCGGCGCGAGTTGATTCAACGACATCACGGCGACCGTCATACCACCAGTTTTGTTCGAGACCAAAGCTGCGGCCTGTTGGTGGCGTAATTTGCCATAAACCAGCAGCTCGGCCATGGGAGTAGGCAAATTGGTCAAAAGAGCTTTCAACAATCGGCAATAAAGCGAGCTCGAGAGGGAATCCGCGTTTTTCGACTTCTTCAGTGATGTAATAAAGAAAGGGTTCGGCACGCTTAGATACGGTGTTCAGATGCGCGGGGTGCTTCAAATACCAGTTACGATAATCCTGAACCTGCTTGTTGTTTGGGATATCAGTTGTGATTTGCATACTGAGCCGTTGCCAAACATCATCTTGTTCCTGAGGCGTCAGTCTTTTTTCTTCTTTTATAATAGGCTTATCATCCACATCCAGAACAGATTTTCCTGTTACTTGCGTCTGAGTTAGCGTTTCATTTTTATTGGTACTTGCTTGCTCTTCTACGGTATTCGTTATTTGGCAACCAGCCAGTAATAGCGCACTCGCTAATAAAATTCGTGACTTCATGACACCTGCCTACAGCCAAAATGGTTGATGATAATACTTGTCCTGCCACCTTGGTTACAAGAGACCTGTGTCAAAATTCGTCCTTCCATCTTCTCAGTGCGGCAAATGTCTCCAGATCACTATCGTCAAATGCTTTATTCGCAACAGATTTTTTGATACTTGGCTGATCGCAGCGCAAAAACGGATTGATCAACTTTTCTTGCCCCAGTGTTGATGGAATGGTGCTGATCCCCTGTGCACGCGCGCGACTGACCACCTCTCTGTAACGCTGAAGGTGAGGGTTGTCTTGCTCTGCAACTAGCGCGAAAGATAAGTTACTGCTCGTATACTCGTGGGCACAGTAAACTTCGGTTTCATCCGGCAGGGCGGCAATTTTCTGCAGTGAGCTGAACATCTGAGCCGGATTACCTTCAAAAAGGCGTCCGCAACCCGCTGAAAAGAGAGTATCGCCACAAAAGAGTTTACCATCGCCTACGTAAGCAATATGTCCTAACGTATGGCCTGGAACGCCAAGCACCATAAAACGCTCGCCAAATAGCTCGACCTGATCGCCATCTTCAACCGATTGGGAAATCCCGGGAACAGGTTCAGCTGCCGGGCCGACAATATTGATCTGCGGATAACGGCGTTTTAGTTCGCTAATGCCACCAATATGATCATGATGATGGTGAGTAATTAATATTGCCTCAAGAGTGAGTTGTTGCTCTTCTAATACCTTGATCACCGGAGTTGCATCTCCAGGATCGACAACAACGCAATGATTATCCGGACTGTGAATCAGCCAGATGTAATTATCATTAAATGCGGGTATGCTTTGAACAGTTAACATATATTTCGTCTCCAGCCTTTGAAGGTGTTGAGCAATAACTTATGAAGCCAGCACGCACATTAAAACATATTGAAGCACCTAACACCTGGTCACAAATAACAAATGGTGAATGGGCCGCTGACTTGCTTCAGGCACAACTCGATGAATGGTGTCCGAAGCTGTTTGGCTATCATATGTTGAAACTGGGTGGTCTAAGCTGTGAGTTGGCGAGTGGCCATTGTAACATCCAGCATCAGGTATGTGTTGATAAGTACAATCCACTGCATAATTTGATTGCCGAGCCTTTTGAACTGCCTTTTATCGAAAAATCATTTGATGCTTGCCTCATTGCACATCAACTTGATTATTGCCCTGATCCTCACCGTTTGCTGCGAGAAGTAGACCGAGTGACGGTTGATGACGGCTATATGGTGATCAGTGGTTTTAACCCGGTCAGCATTCTTGGCCTAAAAGGATTGTTGCCATGGAACCGTAAAAAATATCCCTGGTCCGGAAGGATGTTTATGCCGATGCGGATAAAAGATTGGCTAGGGGTGTTGAATTATGAGGTGGTTTATCAGGATGACTTTGCGGTTTTGCCGGCAACGAAACACCGGGCTTGTGCGGCCTGGGTCGAAAATATGGTAGCGGATCCACTTTCCGTGATTGGGAGTATGTATTTTATCGTCGCCCGCAAGCGTACGTTCCCATTAAGACCGATTAAACCCCGCTGGAAATTACGCCGTCAGTTAGCCCCGATGGGGGTCAATTGCCATACTAAGGTCAGTCAAAAAGTGAAAAGTTAGCCAGCGTTCACCTGACTAACCGCTGGGTCAGGAGTCGGCTTGATAACCGGTATCATCGTGGGTCGGGGACTCAGCCGCGCTGCGCGCCAGTTCATCGCAGCGTTCATTTTCGGCATGACCAGCGTGACCTTTTACCCAATGCCAGTTAACTTCGATATGACGCTGAGTTTCTTGATCCAGGCGTTGCCAGAGATCGGCATTTTTAACCGGCTGCTTAGCAGCTGTCTGCCAGTTCCGTTTTTTCCAGTTATGGATCCACTGGGTGATCCCCTGACGGACATACTGACTGTCAGTTGTCAGGTCAACTTTACACGCTTCTTTTAAACTGGATAAACCAACAATGGCCGCCAGTAATTCCATTCTGTTATTTGTTGTCATGAAAAAGCCCGCATTGAGTTCTTTTTCATGTTGTTTATAACGTAAAACCGTACCGTAACCACCGGGGCCGGGGTTACCTAAACAAGAACCATCGGTGAAAATCTCTACCTGCTTCGTCATATTTGGTAGTATTCGTTTTAGGGAAAACTTGAGTCTGACATGATCGCTACTATGAAAGCTACTAACGAACGAATTATTGTACTCGATACCGAAACCACGGGTATGAATATGACCGGCCCTCATTACGAAGGCCATCGTATTATTGAAATTGGCGCGGTTGAAATTATCAACCGTAAATTGACGGGAAACACCTTCCACGTTTATATCAAACCTGATCGCACCATTGAAGATGAAGCGGTTGGTGTCCATGGTATTACCGATGAGTTTCTGGAAGATAAACCCGCTTATAAAGACGTTCATGATGAATTTCTGGAATTTATTCGTGGTGCAGAGTTAGTCGCCCATAACGCTCCCTTCGATGTGGGCTTTATGGATTATGAATTCCGAAAACTCAATCGTTCAATAGGTAAAACGGAGGATTTCTGTAAAGTTACCGATACCCTGGCGATGGCGAAGAAAATCTTCCCGGGTAAACGTAACAACCTCGATGTGCTTTGCTCACGTTATGGTATCGATAACTCACATCGTACACTCCACGGCGCCTTACTCGATGCCGAGATCCTAGCCGATGTTTACCTGTTAATGACGGGTGGGCAAACGTCGTTAGCGTTGAATGCCGGGAGTGAAGAAAGTGATGCTGGTACAGAAAGTGGGATCAAACGTCTTGCTTCAGGACGAAAATCATTAAAGATCATTCATGCCTCTGCCGATGAGATACAAGCGCATGAATCGCGTTTAGATATTATTAGCAAAAAAGGTGACGTCCTGTGGCGTCAGTAGGGGATCTATGCTGCAGCGGTTATTACTACTGGTAATATTATTACCGGTACTCTCTTTTGCCCAAGAGAGTACCGCAATGTCGTGGCTGGATAACCGTTTTCGAGTCGATCCCACGGTGGATCAAGTCTCATTTATGGTGCAAAGAGAAAAGCAGAGTCGCGCTGTGGTACTTGTGCGCCCTGATGGCACTAAATATTACCCCTGGCGTCATCCGGATAATGTCTCATGGCATGAAGAGCCTGAGATGGATATTATTTCTATTGAAAACCCAATGCCGGGTCCCTGGCAAGCCGTTGGCAAGATAACACCGAACAACCAGGTGAAAGTGTTATCGAACTTGAAACTGGAAATCGACGATTTGCCTTCCAGACTATATCAGTCTGAAACCCTTAAATTTACCGCTCGGCTGAAGCAAGATGGAAAGTTACTGACGTTAAGAGATTTTCTTGATCGCATTAGACTGACTGTGGTTTTGTACGAATATGTTGAAAATGCAGAATTATTACCGAAGGAAGCATTGCCCGACCCGATTAAGCTTGGTGAATTTACCGATGATGGCTTAGGGCTTGATGAAGAACCTGGAGATGGTATTTTTACCGTCGCCCTGCCAGTCGAGATCCTGCCCGGCAAATACAGGGTAAAGATAACATCCAGCAACGGGATTTTCCTGCGTACGGTCGAGCAAGAAGTCTTAGTTTACCCGCCACCACTGTCAGTTAGTTTTATCCAGGGACGAGACCGCAATGAATCTCACGAGGTCGCCGTAACCGGAGAAGAAGGCACATTAGTGCCTGGATCGTTTGCTGCTCATATTGAACAGGTGGATCCGGAAGGACGCGTTACGATCCATCAGGGGCATGCGCTGGCTGATGAAAAAGATTTGCGAGTGCCTATCCCCCATGGAAAAACACCGGGACGCTATAGCTGGTCAGGTTGGTTATATGCGACTGATATCCTTAATGGGCGGGAATTAATTTTTAAATTACCGAAAAACAATTTTGCAGTAGTGGCTGAATTACAGCTTGATAAGAACCTGGAGGTTTTCCGCTCTCAGCAAGAAGCAAAAGCTCAAGCTGAAGAGCAAAAGCGTAAGGAAGAAGAGCTGGAGGCGGCACGTTCTAAGGCCCTGAATATTGTACTGGGAAGCAATTTGATCGTGATTTTTTTGGTTATTATCGGGGGCTTTCTCTGGCGTAAGCGTCAGGTTAAAAAAGCGTTAGCTGAAGAATTGTTAGTGATCCCAAGTTGAAGCTCCCTTTGATTTGTTTCTATCAGAATGCATTTAACAAGCTTATTGAGACGGTCATCCGATCTTAAGGCAAATGCTCTATATCGCGACTTGTTATTCTGCTCGAAGAAGAACCGCTCGCGGTTAAGCGAGCGGTATGAGTGGATAAAGACACTGAGTTTCTTGTTGTTACGTTATTCTGGTTAACGCCTCAATATAGAAAGGGAAAGAGCGGTACTTACCACATACCGAGTAGTTTCCACCATGCGCCGCCAATAAAGAAGAACACTGGCAATACGATGAGGGAGAATACAAATCCGATCTTCCACCATTGCTGTAGCGGGTGGAATCCTGCACCGAACAGTATCGGAGCGGGCCCGGAAGAGTAGTGCGTAGTCGACATATACAAGTTACTGAAAATACCCAGAACAATCGCAGCCAGCATAGGGGGAGCACCAGCAGCGATTGCGATGGCCAGAAATGCGGAATACATTGCGCTGATGTGCGCCATGGCACTAGCCATCAGATAATGGCTGTAATAGTAAACCAGCAGCAATATAACCAACGTGGTCACCCAGCCATACCCAGACAAAGACTGCCCAATAAAATCACCGAACCAACTGATAAAGCCCAGCTTATTGAGCTGTGAGGCCATCATCACCAATACCGCAAACCAAGTAATGGTGTGCCATGCTTCTTTCTCGCTGAGAACGGCATCCCATGTGATGGTGCGGGTAAACAGTAAAAAGACCAGACCTAACAGCGCTGTAACCGTTGAGTGAATTCCCAGCGTAGGACCGAGAACCCAAAGTGAGATCATGCCGATAAAAGTCACACAGACCATCATTTCATCGCGGCTCATTTTGCCCATGTCTACCAGCTTCTGCTTGGCAATCGCGCGCATTTCCGGTGTCTTTTTAAGCTCCGGCGGGAAGAAAATGTACATCGCCAGCGGAATAAGGAAAAGACAAATCAAACCCGGAACAATCGCTGCAATCGCCCAGCCCGCCCAAGTGATTTCGACACCTTGTTCGCTGGCAAAATTAGCGGCCAACGGGTTACCGGCCATTGAGGTCAGGAACATGGCACAAGTAATGGCGTTACACTGGAAAATACATTGAACGAGGAATGCGCCAATTTTGTTTTCAGTGCCTTTTTCTGGATCAGAATCATATGCGTTGGCGACTGAACGGAACAGCGGAGAGATAATTCCGCCGCATCGTGCTGTTGTGCTCGGCGTTGCCGGTGCGAACAGTAAATCGGTTAACACCAAGCCATAAGCCAGACCCAGCGAACTATGGCCGAGCTTAGAAATAAACCAGTAACCCACACGACGGCCAAAACCGGTACTGATAAAGCCTCGTGAAATGAAAAATGCTGCCGCTATCATCCAAATGGTTGGGTGAGCGAAACCCGTCAGGGCCGTTCTAATCGGCAGCACATCAAGTAGGGTTGCGGCGGTGAGGCCAAGCAGTGCCATCGCGCCCAGTGGCAGGGGGGCAAGTATCAGGCTGAGTACGGTGACGACGAAGATCGTCATCATCTGCCAAGCCTGTGTGGTTAGCGCTTCCGGCCCCGGGAAAAACCAGAGACCGGTGCCGAACAGTAATAGGATAAGTAAACGAGTGTTGGTTGCTGTAATCATAAATACCTCCGTGATTTGCCCTCAACATAGCGTTTGTACACGCGTAGAAACTGCGATAAATCAATTTTGGATAAGAACAACGGCAGTGAATTACGACTTTGAAGTGGAGCGCGGATTAAGGGTGTAACTGACGTGAGATAAGCATTTTTGATACCATAAAAGTCATAAAATTCACCGGAGAGAGCGGGGCCAAACTTCCAGCCATGCAGCCTGCGAAAATTGTGCCGTTTCCCTTATCCTGCCTTTATGGCCTTTTTAAAAGAAGCTTGTTATGAATTTTTGGCTTATACCGCACTCCTTTACAAAACAACTCACCCTGCTGTTGTGTGGCGTGTTTGCATTCAGTGCGGTCAGTTGGTGGGGGATAAGCGCCTATCGCTTAAATCGGGTGCTGAACGAGCAAATCGCACTACGGGCGCAGGTTCAGACATTGCAGCTATCCCGCCTACCCAGTCTGATTAACGCGGTGGCGGGGAACGATCCGAGCAGTGTACAGACGATAGTATCAAGCGTTCAAACTGTCAGTGACGCCGATTTTATAACGGTAAGTGATCATGCCGGTATCCGTATGGCACACCCGGTTGTTGATCGCATTGGTCTTCCTGTGATGGGGGGCGATATTCTTCGTGCCCTTGAACAAGGTGAGTCTTACCTTTCTCAAGGAACTGGCTCACTAGGGCCATCTATCCGTTATATTGCGCCTATTATCAGCGATTCCGGTATGGTTGTCGGTATGATCAAAGTGGGCTACCTTAAGAATACTCTTGCGGGCTGGGGCGCGGAAATTATCTCTCCGCTGTTGTTCTTTGGCGCCTTTGCAGTGCTATTTTCGGGGTTGGTCGCGTGGCGTTTTTCTGACTATGTTCGCCATCAGATGCAGCATATGGAGCCATGGCAGCTTAGACAGGCTCTAGATACCAACCAAGGGGTGCTGGAAGCGGCTCATGAAGGACTGATTGCCATTAATCAGCACGGCGAAGTGTATTTGATCAATGACTCGGCAAAATCCCTGCTGTTAAAAGAATCTCCGTACACGGCGAACATGCCGATCACTGACATCGTTAAGGACGCTAACCTGTTTACGTTAAGTGGCAATGATTTTATTGACAAAATGCTCAGGGTGAACGGGCGAAACCTCGTTGTTACCCGTGTCACCATTAGTGGTGAACTGAATGAGCCGGTAAGTGCGGTTTTTAGCTTTAGAACACAGCAGGAAATGCAGGTGCTTTCTAATAAGCTCAGCCAGGTCGATCGCTATCTTGATAGCTTGCGCGTTACCCGCCATGAATACCAGAATAAGCTTTCAAGCATAGCGGGGCTGTTGCAGATGGGGATGTATGAGAATGCGCTGGCGATGACATTGGCGCAGTCTCGGGCTAATCAATCCCAACTCGATGGTGTCAGAGATCTTGATGCGCTGCCCCAGCTTTCAGGGCTGCTGATATCAAAGTTATGCAAAGCGAATGAACAAGGCGTAATTTTTACGACCCAGATTATTAAGGGATGGGGGGGCTGCCCAAGCGCGATAACGGAAGAGCAGCTTTGTTCGCTGGTGGGTAACTTGATAGATAACAGCCTTGATGCGTTGCTTGATGCAGACGAGCCTGCTGTTGAGATCGCATTGTGGGAAAATGCAACCGAGCGGGTATTGTCTGTTACCAATAATGGCCCGGTAATTAACTTAAGTCTCGATGTGCTATGCCAGCTGGGCTATACCAGCAAACCGAATTATGAAGAGCATGGTATTGGCTTGCATCTGGTTCAGGCCATTGTTGAAGAGGGCGGGGGCCACTTGGAGCTAGATAGCGATACCGAGGAAACATCCTTTACCGTTTACTTTCCCAAGGACGAACAATGCTGAAGGTTTTGATTGTTGAAGACGACAAAGATATAGCGGCGCTTAATAGTTATTTTGTCAATAAAGACAGCCGCTTCAAAGTACTTGGTGTTGCAGGGAATCTTGCTGAAGCCAGAGAATTTGTAGAGGCTGTCGTGCCGGATTTGGTGATCGTTGATAACTATTTACCGGATGGATTGGGGGTCGAGTTGGTCTTAGAGCTGTTGAACCGTCCCAATTATCCAGAGTGCATTTTGATCACGGCTGCCAATGATTCTGAAACGGTGCAAAAAGCGCACCGATATGGCGCATTTGATTATTTGGTTAAACCTTTGGATTATAGCCGCCTGAGTGAAAGTTTAGGGCGATTGTGGGATCTTAAACACCATGTGAAATCGTCAAAGCATTTTCGGCAAAATGAACTCGACCGCTTGTTTAACGCCAGTAAATCACCAATAAAATCTAATGCATCTACAGATGCTTATACCTTAAAACAGATCATTGAGCACTTTGGCCATGCACATATCGAACATACATCAAACAGCATCGCCGCTGAGTTTGGTATCAGTAAAAGTACTGCTCGCCGATATTTAGATAAAGCGGTAGAAGATGGCGATCTGATTGCCTTCCTCGCACATGGAAAAGTCGGTCGTCCCACTCGGGTATACCGTCGGCCCTTTTTAGAAGAGGCAGTTAAAATGTAGGGAAAGATGCCGCTAACCTTAAGTCAGCGGCATTGAAGTATTTAGCTTTCCCTCGTGTCAGGCTTATTAGGGCTACGCGGCATTACCGATATTGTTTTCGACAGCGCGGTAAGGTTTGGCAGCAAGCTCTTCCGAGGCGAAGTCATCGACATTGATTGTACGTAATCGACCTTCTTCCGCTTTACGTAGCAGGTCAGCCTCTTCCTCATTGATGGCGTTAAGCTCTAAACCGGTCGCCGCCACCTTATCAAGCTGCATAAACGGCAGTTTTTTACCTGCGGCCTGGCAGACACGATCATAGATAGGCTCAGCAGCCAGAATGTCTTTCAGAGCCAGCTCAATCATACCGACGGCATTATTTTCTGTTGCTTCAAGGAATTGGCCTTGACCAATTCGGCTACGTGTATCGCAAGGAGTCTGGATAATACGAGCCACCGTATGATCAAGCTTGTCACTGGGTTTTGCTCGTCTCTGCCCCAGCGGGAAAATAACGGCCCGCAGCATGCCCGCAATAAAGCGGTTCGGGAAGTTAGCCAGGAATTGATCCAGAGCCTCTTCTGTCTGATGCAGGGAATCTTGCAGCCCCCAGTGAACAAGTGGAAGATCTTCTTGTTGACAGCCGTCATCAGCAAAACGTTTTAGCGTCGCCGAGGACAGATAAAGCTGACTTAACACATCTCCCAAGCGAGCAGACAGACGTTCTTTTCGTTTAAGTGAACCACCCAATACGGCCATTGAAATATCGGCCAGTAAGGCAAGGTTAGCACTGTAGCGATTCATTTGCTGATAGTAACGGACTGTTGGATCTTTGCGTGGTGCAACAGAGCCTCGGCCATCTGTCAAGCCCAGCCAGAACGAGCGAACCATGTTGCTTATCACAAAACCAATATGACCAAACATCGCTTTATCAAAATCAGTTAATGCCTGCTCCTGATTGTCATTGTAGGCTGCATTCATTTCGTCCAAGACATATGGATGGCAGCGGATGGCACCCTGACCAAAGATGATCATTGATCGGGTCAGGATATTCGCGCCTTCAACGGTAATGGCAATGGGCGCCCCCTGATAACTACGAGCCAGGAAATTACTTGGCCCTATACAGATCCCTTTACCCCCGACGATATCCATTGCATCAATAACACTGCGTTGACTACGATGCGTACAGTGATATTTGACAATGGCTGAGATCACCGATGGTTTTTCACCTAAATCGATACCCGCGACAGTGAGGTTACTAGCAGCATCCAGGACATAAGCATTACCGGTAAGGCGTGCAAGCGGTTCTTCAATCCCTTCCATTTTACCTATCGGCAGTTTGAACTGGCGACGAATACGGGCATAGGCACCGGTTGCCATTGCCGCTGTTTTGATACCCCCGGTAGAGTTTGACGGCAAGGTAATACCGCGGCCGACAGACAGGCACTCAACCAGCATACGCCACCCCTGGCCCGCCATTTCTTGGCCACCAATGATGAAGTCTATCGGTACGAAGACTTTATTACCCTTAGTTGGACCATTCTGGAAAGGCACATTCAGAGGGAAGTGGCGTCGGCCGATTTCAACGCCTTCGATTTCGGTCGGGATCAAAGCACAAGTAATGCCGGGTTCTTCTTCATCGCTAAGCAGATGGTCCGGGTCGAAGAGCTTAAATGCCAGCCCCAACACTGTCGCGACAGGCGCTAAGGTGATGTAACGCTTATTCCAGGTCAGTTCCATGCCGAGCACTTCCTCGCCTTGCCAGATCCCTTTTTTCACGATACCGAAATCAGAAATCGAGCCGGCGTCGGAACCCGCTTCGGGGCTGGTCAGGGCAAAACATGGGATCTCCTTCCCTTCCGCGAGGCGAGGCAGGTAATGGTTTTTTTGACTTTGAGTACCATAGTGCTGTAGCAGTTCGCCGGGGCCTAATGAGTTCGGTACACCGACTGTCGATGACAGTACGGCAGAAACCCCGGTCAGTTTTTGTAACACAAGGGATTGCGCATAGGCAGAAAACGCCAGTCCACCGTATTGTTTATCGATGATCATCGCGAAGAATTTATGATCTTTCAGATACTGCCAGACTTCAGGAGGTAGATCGGCCAGTTCATGGGTGACCTGAAAGTCGTTAACCATACGGCAGACTTCGGTAACGGGCCCTTCTAGAAAGGCTTTTTCTTCTGCACTCAGGCGCGGTGCCGGGATGTCATGCAGTTTGTTCCAGTCAGGATTACCACGGAACAGATCGGCTTCCCACCAGACCGTTCCCGCATCAATGGCCTCTTTTTCGGTGCGGGACATTTCAGGCATCACACCTTTAAACAGTTTTAAAGCGGGTCGGCTGAGGAAACTTTTGCGAAAGGAGAATATATTGATTGGCACGGCAATGATGAAGTACACCAGCCAGCTGTATTGACCAATCACATCAAGTACAGAGCCGATGGCAAGTACCACAGCCAAAGCAAGAGTAAAGGTTCTCAGACTTGCTCTATGGTAGGCGAGTATGCCAGTTATACCTATAAATCCTAGCAGGTACATGAGTGTTACCATGGTGATTCTCCTTATCGGGGCGTAACGTCTCACCTCAGC
Organism: Photobacterium sp.; assembly: GCF_057456235.1. Classification (NCBI taxonomy): domain Bacteria; kingdom Pseudomonadati; phylum Pseudomonadota; class Gammaproteobacteria; order Vibrionales; family Vibrionaceae; genus Photobacterium; species Photobacterium sp. Next base: position 14,234 of record NZ_JBVCPH010000023.1, read on the forward strand.
GCTATTTCGTCCAGTACTGCTTGTTCTTTAAGCTGCAGAGGATGTGTTCATTTATCTTGATAAATGTCACACGGAAAAATCGCCGCCTTCACTGTTATGGCACAAAATAGCTGTGGGTTGACCTGTTACAGAATACTTTCAATGAATATACATTTATTGTGTTGGGTACATTTTATGCAAGGTAAGAGGTCTTACCACTAACAACAAGTGTAATTGTTTTTTTAATGAAATGTAAAATAATTTTTTCGATTTGAGGTGAGGTGTTACGTGTCTGTGGTTTGTTATCCCTTGATAAAACGAGGGTTGATCAAAAATCAGTGAGTTGCTTTTTTGTACTTGCGAAAATAATCCAGCCTATTAATATAGGAGCATATTGTGATGTTGTTCACGTTAATCACGGCTATCGACTTTCGTCTGGCTGTAGTGGGCAGTATTCTGTTATATGTTGCCTTTCCCGATCTCCGACTGACACATGCCCGCCGGATCCCTCTTTCGGGTTGACAGCTATTCCTGTTTTTTTTGTGTACGTAATACCAAACGGGATAAGTATTTGGCCATTCAGCGAGAATTAAATTGCTCAGTGACAAGGCGCTTGATTGTAGATGTATTCACATCCATCAAAGTCAAGCAACGCAGTGGCTGAGCAATTTAAACTCGCCCTTCGGGAACGTGCCAGCGGCCTGATTCCGGCCCCAAATTTTTTCGATGTAGAGCAACTATATCTTCATCAATTTGGGTTGTTCTCTGGCCACTGGCAACGTTCTGAATTGAGCAGATATTTATCTCGTTTGGTATAAAGGGGTTTGTCGTGTTGCTATTTCATGCTTTATCACAAGCGTGGAAGGATGGTTATTCCTTCTCTAAATTTCGTTCTGATATCGTTGCGGGTGTGACGGTCGGGATTGTTGCTATTCCTCTTGGCATGGCTTTGGCTATCGCCGTTGGTGTGCCACCTCAACATGGTCTATATACCGTTATCGTGGCGGGTTTGCTCGCGGCACTATTCGGTGGTTCTCGATTTAACATCACAGGCCCGACGGCGGCATTTGTGGTGATCTTGCTACCCATTACCCAGCAATATGGTCTGAGCGGTTTAATGCTGGCGACGTTAATGTCGGGTGTGATCCTGGTTCTAATGGGGATTTTACGTCTCGGTCAGCTGGTGGCTTATGTTCCTTATCCGGTGACAACGGGCTTTACTGCCGGTATCGGTCTGGTTATTGCGTTTTTGCAATTAAAAGATCTGCTGGGGTTATCGGTGGCTGGAAATCCCATTCACTTTCCGGAAAAAGTGATGGCTTATGCCAGCGCGTTACCCAGCGTGGACTTTGCCGATACGACTGTTGGCCTGATCACCATCACCGTATTTATAGCTTGGAGTAAATTAAAGACCCGTATTCCGCCACATGTTGTTGCTTTGGTAATCGGTACATTGCTGGCTCTACTGATGAACCATTTCGGAGCCTCCCACGTCGGATTACTGGGTGAAAAATTCCATTATCAGATCGGAGATTTGATTGGTCAGGGGATCCCTCAGGTATTGCCCCAATTTAGTGTGTTATGGCACAACGACAGTGTGAATTGGTCGCTGGTCGTCGAGTTGCTGCCAGCGGCTTTTACTATCGCGATGTTAGGCTGCATTGAGTCTCTGCTCTGTGCCGTTGTTGCCGATGGTATGACGGGTAAGAAGCACAACCCCAATGCAGAGCTGGTAGGCCAGGGTTTGGCAAATATTGTTGTGCCTTTTTTCGGCGGTATTCCGGCAACGGCTGCTATTGCCCGTACCGCAACCAATATCCGTTCCGGCGCCTTCTCTCCGGTTTCCGCTATTATTCATGCCCTTTTCGTGCTGGCGGCAATGATTTCTCTGGCGCCAATGTTATCTTATGTGCCAATGAGTGCGCTAGCTGGCCTGTTGATCATGGTGGCCTGGAATATGTCAGAAGCCCCGCACTTTGTGCATACTCTGAAAGTGGCACCTCGTCGTGATGTCGCAGTATTGTTAACTTGTTTCACGTTGACCGTGGTGTTTGACATGGTGATTGCTGTGGTGGTGGGGCTGTTGTTAGCCGGGGTATTGTTTATCCAGCGTATTGCCAGCCTGACCACCGTTACCGTGGTCGGTGATCAGCATGAACACCTGGATTTTGGTTCTGATGTGGTGGTTTACGATATTAACGGTCCTCTCTTTTTTGCGGCGAGTGAAAAAGCGTTTTCAGTGATTGATAGCTCATTGGTTGATACGCGTGCCGTTGTATTGGATTTCGCGGATGTTTCTACCATTGATATTACGGCGATTCATGCATTTGAAAATGCATTAGATCGTCTTCGTCATTATCCGGTGTACTTATTGGGAGTGGCCCCGCATGTTAAGACTAAGCTGGCCAATGCGGGCGTTTTGGCGGCAGATAATATTACCCTTTATGCTTCTGCTCCGTCATTACGTGAACATTTGGCAATAAACCATCACAATGTGCCCTCTCAGGAGTCGACACCCTCGACCGTTTCTTTGTACACTGCAGATACAGGCGTATAGCAATTCAGGTGTGCGATGTACCCTGAAAAATCTATTTAATGAATAATCAGAGATAAGCCTATGTATCAAGATATGATTCGTGCAGAGTTAAGCGAAGCTGCCGAAGTGTTAAACCGCTTTTTGAACGACGAAAAAAATGTTGCGGATATTGAAGCGGCAGCAAAGCTACTGGCTGATTCATTTAAGCAGGGTGGTAAAGTATTATCATGCGGAAACGGTGGTTCTCACTGTGATGCGATGCATTTTGCGGAAGAACTGACAGGCCGTTACCGAGAGGATCGTCCTGGTTATCCGGGGATTGCGATTTCGGATCCCAGTCATTTGTCATGTGTCAGTAATGACTTTGGTTATGAACACGTATTCTCTCGTTATCTTGAAGCTGTTGGATCTCAGGGGGATGTGCTGTTTGGTCTGTCTACCTCAGGTAACTCTGCCAATATCCTTAAAGCGATTGAAGCCGCCCATGCAAAAGGCATGAAGGTGATTGCGCTGACGGGGAAGGACGGTGGCAAGATGGCGGGTTTGGCCGATGTGGAAATCCGTGTTCCGCACTTTGGTTTTGCCGATCGTATCCAGGAAGTGCATATTAAAATTATCCATATTTTGATCATGCTGGTGGAAAAGGAAATGGCGGTATAGTTGTTAAATCGAGCCGCTATTTAAGAAGAGAGGCATAAGAGATATGTGTGAATTGCTTGGCATGAGCGCAAATGTGCCAACAGATATCTGTTTTAGTTTTACCGGCCTGATGCAGCGTGGCGGAAAAACCGGGCCTCATCGTGATGGCTGGGGAATCGTCTTCTATGAAGGTAAAGGGTTCAGAACATTTAAAGACCCTAATCCGAGCTATCAATCTCGTATTGCTGAGTTAGTACAGGGATACCCGATCAAAAGCTGCGCAGTGGTCAGCCATATCCGGCAGGCCAATCGCGGGGGCGTCAGTTTAGAAAATACCCATCCGTTTACCCGGGAGTTATGGGGGCATTACTGGACTTTTGCCCATAATGGTCAGTTAACAGGCTATGAAGCGCTTGATACCGGACGATTTAAACCTGTCGGGGATACCGATAGTGAAATTGCTTTTTGTTGGTTGCTAAACCAGTTAGACGCAAAATTTCCAGATTTGCCCGATGACTTAACTCCTGTATATGGCTATATCGCAGAGTGTTGTGATCGCTTGCGCCAGCTTGGTGTGTATAACATGTTGCTCAGCAACGGTAGCTGTGTGGTGACTTACTGTACCAACAACTTGTATTGGATCACCCGCCGCGCCCCATTTGGTCAGGCATCGTTGATCGATGAAGATGTCACGATTGATTTCCAGAAGGAAACAACACCTAATGATGTGGTTACGGTGATAGCAACTCAGCCTCTCACCAATAATGAGAGCTGGCATAAAATGCAGCAAGGGGAGTTTAGCGTGTTTCACTTTGGTGAACTCGTGCATAACCGGACCCTGTAGGCGGATATGTTGCTGCTCAAGGCGTTGTGATGTAATCGTTAATGTCGGGTGTGAACAATTTGACGAACAAATAAAAACGCGGCCAGATGGCCGCGTTTGTTTATTCGTCGGTTGCGTAGCCTTGGGGAGGCAGTGGTTCGCGGTCTAAAACCGCGCCATCATTCTCCATGATTAAACGATCTTGCAAGAACCAGTTCGCAACTAAAGGATAAATACGATGCTCTTGCTGCTGTACTCTGGCTGCTACTTCATCAACTGTATCCTCAGCAAAAATAGGCACTTTTGCTTGCAGGATCACCGGGCCACCATCTAACTCTTCGGTGACAAAGTGGACACTGGTACCATGCACCTTATCACCAGCGGCTAAAGCGCGCTGGTGGGTATGAAGACCGGTGTATTTCGGCAACAAAGAAGGGTGGATATTAAGCATTTTGCCCTGATAGTGACGGACAAACTCATCACTGAGGATACGCATGAACCCGGCCAAGATGACAAGTTCTGGTTCGAAGCTATCGATTTGCTCTGCCATTGCCTTATCGTAAGCTTCGCGATCAGCGTAATCACTTGCGGCAAGAGACACCGCTTCAATTCCTGCCTGGCGAGCGCGCTCAAGGCCATAAGCATCTGCTTTGTTTGATAGCACGGCCGCGACTTTGGCGTCTTCAATAGTCCCACTCTGACAAGCATCAATGATGGCTTGAAGATTTGAACCATTACCAGAAATTAGGACAACGATGTTTTTCATCGACTTACTTGATCTCCACCTGCTCTTCGCCAGCGTCAGCGGTAGCAATTTCACCGAGCAGCCAGGCATTTTCGCCTTCCGCTTTCAGAATTTCAATTGCTTGCACTGCCTGGGCTTGTGGTAAGGCAATCACTAGCCCAACACCACAGTTGAAAGTACGGTACATTTCATAGGTTTCGACGTTGCCGGCAGTTTGCAGCCAGTTGAAAATTGCCGGCCACTGCCAGCTGTTGCCATCAACCACCGCTTTCGTTCCTTTTGGAAGTACACGTGGAATGTTCTCCCAGAAACCACCACCAGTGATATGAGAAATCGCGTGAACGTCACAGGACTCCATCATTTTCAGTGTTGATTTCACATAAATCTTGGTTGGAGTTAACAGGTGATCGGCGAGTGATTTCCCTTCCAGATCCTGATTAAGATCCGCTTGTGACACGTCAATGATTTTACGGACGAGAGAATAGCCGTTTGAGTGCGGGCCACTTGAGCCAACCGCGATTAACGCATCGCCGGCTTTCACTTTAGAGCCGTCGATGATGTCAGCTTTCTCTACCACCCCGACACAGAAACCCGCAACGTCGTAATCTTCACCGTGGTACATGCCCGGCATTTCAGCCGTTTCACCGCCGATTAAGGCGCAGCCCGCCTGAATACAACCTTCACCGATACCGGCAACAACACTGGCCGCGGTATCAACGTCTAATTTGCCTGTCGCATAATAATCAAGGAAGAAAAGAGGTTCGCCACCTTGAACAATCAGGTCGTTGACACACATCGCAACGAGATCAATGCCGATCGTGTCATGCTTGTTCAGATCCATCGCTAGACGAAGTTTCGTGCCCACGCCGTCGGTACCTGATACCAAGACCGGCTCTTTATACTTGGTGGGTAGCGAGCATAGCGCCCCGAAACCACCGATGCCGCCCATTACCTCAGGACGGTGGGTGCGTTTTACCACCCCTTTAATACGATCTACTAATGCATTACCTGCATCGATATCTACACCAGCATCTTTGTAACTAAGAGAAGAGTTATTGCCGCTCACAGGAGGTCCCTCAACGTATTAAAGTAAAAAAGCGGGGGTATGATAACAGCAGTCAGGGCGGAAAGGGAAACGTTTGCGTCAATAAATCTTGCTGGGTGTTTCCTGAGCAAACGATACCCTTTCCCCTATCAGAAGGTTAATGGTCTAGTGTATAATGATTCGATTTTTTTTAAATTTTGTTTGCTTAGGAGTCAGAAATGAAAGTCGTTGAGGTTAAACACCCACTGGTTAAACATAAGATTGGTCTTATGCGCGAAGGCGACATCAGCACTAAGCGTTTTCGTGAGTTAGCAACGGAAGTAGGCAGCCTACTGACGTATGAAGCGACTTCGGACTTCGAAACAGAAAAAGTTACCATTGAAGGTTGGGATGGTCCAGTTGAAATTGACCAGCTCAAAGGTAAAAAAGTCACGGTTGTGCCTATTCTTCGTGCCGGTCTTGGTATGATGGACGGTGTTCTTGAGCATGTACCAAGTGCACGTATCAGCGTTGTCGGTATTTACCGTGATGAAGAAACATTAGAGCCTGTGCCTTATTTCAATAAGCTTGCATCAAACATTGATGAGCGTATTGCTTTGGTTGTCGATCCAATGTTAGCGACTGGCGGTTCAATGATTGCAACACTGGACCTGCTAAAAGAGCAAGGCTGTAAGCAATTTAAAGTCTTAGTACTTGTTGCTGCGCCTGAAGGTATTGCTGCACTGGAAAAAGCACATCCGGATGTTGAGCTGTACACAGCTGCTATTGATGAGAAGCTAAATGACAAAGGCTACATCGTTCCAGGTCTGGGCGATGCGGGCGATAAGATCTTCGGTACTAAGTAAGCAAGAAGTTTTGATAGAGAAAAGCCGAACTAGGTTCGGCTTTTTTATTATCGGTATAAACTGAAATCGACTAATTATCTGAATAATTAGGCAATTTAACTCTCTGTGGTGTTTTCCATCTGAGCATTATCAACAACATGATTATCCCCCAGATCGTCAGGCAGGATCAGGTTTAGCAAAATTGCCACGATACCGCACAGACTTACTCCCTGCAGGCTGAATTCGCCGATACCGAAAGCCATGCCGCCAATACCGAAGACCAGTGTTACCGCGACGATAACCAGGTTGCGTGCTTTGTGCAGATCAACCTGATTCCTGATGAGTGTATTGAGGCCAACGGTCGCAATGGATCCAAATAGCAGGATCATGATGCCGCCCATCACCGGTACCGGAATAGTTTGCAACATTGCCCCTAACTTGCCGACAAATGCCAGTACCAGAGCCGTTATAGCAGCCCAGGTCATGATGACGGGGTTGAAGGCTTTGGTTAGCATGACAGCGCCAGTGACTTCAGAATAAGTGGTATTAGGCGGTGCTCCAAACATTGAGGCCGCGATGGTGGCAATCCCGTCACCCGCCATCGTGCGGTGCAGGCCCGGTTTTTTCAGATAGTCTTTACCGGTTACATTAGAAATCGCCAGTATATCGCCTACATGCTCTACCGCTGGAGCAATCGCAACAGGGATCATAAATAGCACGGCGTTAATGTTGAACTCAGGGAATGTGAAGTTTGGTATCGAGAGCCAGCTTGCCTGAGTAACTGGTGCAAAGTCGACAACGCCAAAGCCCAGGCTCACACAGTAACCTGCAACAATCCCCCCCATAATCGGAACTAACTTCAGGAAGCCTTTGGCAAATACACTGAGAGCAATAGTCACAAGCAGAGAAATGCTTGAAATCCAAAGCGAAGCATCACTATTGACTAGCTGTATACCGCCATCTCCACTTTTACCTAAGGCCATATTAACTGCAGCAGGCGCTAAGCCTAAGCCAATGACCATGATAACCGGGCCAACAACAACCGGTGGCAGGATTTTATGGATAATCGCAACGCCACGTACTTTAATGATAGCTCCCATCAGCACATACACGATGCCAGCCATCATCAGGCCACCCATGGTACCAGCGATTCCCCAAGTCTGGACGCCGTACATGATTGGAGCGATGAATGCGAAAGAGGAAGCGAGAAAAATAGGGACGGAACGTTTAGTGATGACTTGAAAAAGAAGAGTACCAATACCCGCACCAAATAGGGCGACACTAGGATCTAGCCCGGTAAGTAACGGAACCAGAACCAACGCACCAAATGCGACGAATAGCATTTGTGCACCTTGCAGTACCTGCATCATTGTATATTCCATCCTGTCTGAAAAAAAATCGCGCAATCCTAGCATGGAAGCAAACGATTAACTAGCGGAATTTGTGAGTCAAATCGCACTTTATCGCGGCGTTGTCTGGAATTGCCTGATACCTCATCTTTTAATGAAAGTTCATCCATGTTTATCATCAGGGGCAATAATAAACAGTTACACTTGCTGAACATTGCCTGATCCCATTATGATCAGGGACTAACTACGTTATGAAAGAGTTTATTATGTTGCGTTGTGCTTTTTTATTTTTGGCTTTATTAGCCTTGCCGCTTAAAGCCGCAACCGTCACTAATTTATATCAGGCGCAGGTTGTCTTGCCTGACACGGATAAGCAATCAGAGCAACATGCTCGTGAAAAGGGGCTTGAGCAGGTTCTGATTAAAGTCTCAGGGCAGAGCTCGGTAGGCCAAAATGACGTTATTCGCAAAGCGATGGCGAACAGTAGCCCTTATATCAGTCAATTTGGTTACGGTAACTTAAACGGTGAGCGGACCTTAGAGCTGACGTTTAATAGCGGTCAGATCCGTAACCTGTTGACCCAGGCTCATTCCACATTATGGAGTGAGCAGCGCCCAACGATTCTGGTCTGGATGGTGGAAGATGCCAATCGTGAGCGTGAAATTCAGTGGGATCAGTCAGGCAACTCTCTGGAATTGCAGATGAAAAAAGCTGCCGATAGGCGTGGTGTGCCATTGATGATGCCAATAGGTGACTTCGATGATGTGACTGCGATTAATATCCCGGACTTGTGGGGAGGCTTTGTTCAGCCGATTGCTGACGCGAGTATGCGTTATCATCCTGACGCAGTGCTGGTGGTACGTGCCCGTCAGAAAGGTTCTGATGATGTTGATCTGGCATGGCAGCTATTCACCCAGAAACCTGAACAACTGGTCAGCTCTCAACAGGCACCTTCGGAAGGTCAAGCGGCAGGATCGGTTGCGATCGCGATCACAGAGATGATTAATGAGGTGGCAGATAGGCTGGCAGCCAAATATGCCGTCCCATTAGGGGGGGGCAGTGAGGGTAACTTCGCCATTCAGCTTGCCAATGTGCAAACGACGGAAGATTTTTTTGCCCTGGAAAGAATGTTGACAAACCTAACGTCTGTGGCATCGGTAAATGCTAGCCGACTGCGGGGGGATAACGTCATATTTGACGTTAACCTCCTCAGTACTGAAGATGCCTTCCGTCGAGAGTTGGGCCAAGATGGGCGTATTAGTCAGCAACCTGCGGATGGGCAGAGTGCCGTTGAATTCGGTGATGGCAGTGTAGTGATTGTGAAAGAAGCGATGGCAGGCACTGAATCTCAGATCAAGCCAATTGAACCCCAAGCGATAGAAAATGAACCAGAGGCACCAGTCGACCCGAGGATGGTTGACGTTAGTGCCACGGTGGAGCTAGCTACCGGTCAGATTGAGACTTATTATTGGCAGCCATAATATGACCGGTGACGCCCCCCGTCGTGTTGCTAGGGGGAATGTTCGTTCTAAAAAAGGCGCCGTCAGGCGCCTTTTTTTGTAAGAGATTACTTCTGTCCGTGGGCTTCTTTTTCTTCTTTTTCGACCTGAGAGAGACGTTTTAATCCCGTCCCTAATTCTTTGCCGCGAATACGGGCAAACAGGATATTGGTGACAAAAGCCCAGGATACCAGGCCTAATTCCACCCAAGCTAACCAGCGCTCGCCACCATCAACCCATAAAATGGTCAATGCGTGAAGAAAATAGAACATCAGAATGAAGTTAGCCCAGGCATGAGTGTAGGGCTTTCCTTCAAGGATGCCCTTTAAAGGCAACAGCAGCGGTAATACCCACATGATCGCAATCACATAGCTGTTCAGGTGAGGGTGAGGCGAAATCATAGTCTGCCATAACCCCACCCACAGAATGAGGGACAGGTTAGCGATCAAAGTGATATACCGCAGATTTTGTGTTCTAGGGCTCATTTTTGTCATGTCATCATCCATTTAGCTTATGCGCTGTCCATGCCAGTCGTTTTCCAAGGGTTTGTGCCAATGCTGCTTCGTCAGGGTGAATGTGTTTACTTTGCCCCTCATTCAGATGTGACGCCCCATAAGGCGTACCGCCATGGCGGGTGGTATGCAGCAGAGGCTCTGAGTAGGGCAGGCCTACCACCAGCATCCCGTGGTGGAGCAGGGGCAGAAGCATCGATTGTAAGGTCGTCTCGTGTCCGCCATGCATCGAAGACGAAGAGGTGAACACGCAGGCCGGTTTGCTAATTAATGTACCAGAAAGCCATTGGGCGCTGGTACTGTCGATAAAGTGCTTGAGAGGTGCGGCCATATTGCCAAAATGAACCGGGCTGCCTAGTGCTAATCCGGCACATTGCTGAAGATCGGTGTGAGTGGCAATCGGGTCGCCTGCTTGTGACGATCCCGCTAATTGCCCCTGGGGATCAATATCGGCCACGGTGCGTAATACGGCTTCACAACCAGCAACCTGCTCAATACCACGCGCAATATGGCGTGCTAACTGACGGGTATTGCCGTGACGGCTGTAGTAGATCACCAGGATTTTCAGCATTATAGAATGTCCAGTACTTGCTCGGGAGGGCGGCCCATTGCGGCTTTGTCACCGTTCACCACAATCGGGCGTTCGATAAGTTTAGGGTTCGCCGCCATGGCGTTAAACAGTTGATCATCTGTGACGCTGTCTTCGCCCAGAGCAAGCTCTTTATAGGTATCTTCTTTGATACGCATCATGTCACGAACAGAGCTATAACCGAGCTTGGCGAATAAGCCTTTCAGCTCATCTGCCGTTGGTGTGTCATCAAGGTATTTCACAATTTCTGGGGCAATGCCTTGCTCTTCAATCAGCGCAAGAGTTTGGCGGCTTTTTGAGCAACGCGGGTTGTGGTAGATAGTCACTGACATTGTTTCTTCCTTTTTAATAATATGTTGCAGTCCCATTGTAGTGGAACTGCAACATATAAAAAAAGAAAAATAGTCACCAGCTGCAATGTTGAAAGATAAGCAGGCCCTCACCTCATAACTATTGCAGATTCTCGAAGCGCTCGCGGGAAAGGCGAAGCTGGTCAATTCTGGCGTCATAACGAGCTTGATCCAATGAATCAATATCGACAATCTGGCTTGCCTGGATATAGTGATTGATCGCTTTGTCCCACTGTGCCCGTAATGCCAGTAATTCGGCACGGGCGGCCAGTTCACCATCGCGTTTTCCGCTATAGGCATAGGCTTGCGCCAGCAGGCTCCAGCCATTGGTATCCTGAGGGCTATCATAGGTGTAGCGGGTCAGAATAGAAATACTGTCCGTCGTCCGACCGGCTTCCTGCAGGGCATGAGCCAGATTTAAGCGCAATACTTTATGTTCCGGGTTCTGCTTTAAAGCGAGCTCTAACCGGTTGATAGCAGAATCATATTTTTTCTGAAACAGATCGAGATCGGTAGCCGAGTCAATGAAAAAGCGGTTGTTGGGTTCGGCAGCCACTAACGGATCCAGTAACTGATGCGCCAGGTTAAACTTGCCAGAATCCATATAAACGAGGGCTTTGCCATAGTTTAGCGCTGTGGTTTGGCTGGAATTCGCTTTTTTCAGCTGGCGATCAAACCAATCCAGTGCTGCATCGCTGTCAATACCGGCAAAGCGCGCAACAATGCGGGCGCGGGCTAACTGGTAACGTTCAGAGGGGGTTACCCTGACGGTCGGGTACTGATTTGCACGGCTACGGGTATCAGAGACACGCGCTTCAGGCAATGGGTGAGTCAACAACATTGCTGGTGGTTTGCTGGCATAACGATACTGATCGGCCAAACGACCAAAAAACTGCGGCATCGCTTGTACGTCAAAGCCTGATTTTGCGAGTGTTGCAATACCAATACGGTCAGCCTCTTTTTCATTACTGCGGGTATAGTTGATCTGTCCTTGCATTGAAGCGGCGGTGGTCGCGTGAATAGCGGCAATACCGGCCTCCGGTGAAGCAATAGCCAGCATCAGAGATCCAATTAGAGCGGCCATTGTCGCAGGCGATTTTTTCGCCTGATCTTCCATGCTTCGAGCAAGATGACGCTGGGTGACGTGAGCAATCTCGTGCGCCACAACAGAGGCTAACTCACTTTCAGTGTTGGCATGTAAAAACAGCCCGCTGTGCAGAGCCACATAGCCACCAAAGAAAGCAAAGGCGTTAATTTCCCGGCTTTGGATCATGAAGAAATTAAAAGGTGTACGAACATCCTCGGCATTGGCGACCAAGCGATGACCTAAGTCCAGGACATACTCTGACAGTAAAGGATCACTGATGACCGGTTTACTGGCCCGCAGCATGCGCATGTATGCATCACCGTATTCCTGCTCTTTTTCTATCGTTAACGTTGATGCTGCTGCTGTGCCGATTTCCGGTAGGGTGTTGAAGTTATCAGCATTTACCGTAAAACTTGAGCCCAATAAAGCACTGATTAAGAGATAGCTTGGCGCTTTAGCAAATCGAAACATGTTAATAATACAACCGCCTTCTGTGGAGATCCCAAGACATTATACCCATGACATTCATCACTGCTGAATGAGCAGTTACTGATGCCATTGAAACTAAGACAACAAAACGTATGACGGGTTTCTTTTTTGTTGAGCCGGTGTCATTTATTATCCCCAAACCGTCTAAAGAAACGAGATTCAGAGCTACGCCGAAAAGGCCACGACCATTGTCTTTTACTCTGTGTCAGCCACTCCCGAAGTAAAATCACTATTGCGTGAAACGGCAACCCTGACTAAAAGGCAAGGAATTCTCGCGGAACTCTGCATCTTGCAGTAGTTTGGGTATACAATACCCTGATGTATAATAACTGTCAGTATACTGGAATGGAAATCCAAGCGCTTAACTTGACATCAGAACGTTGCCCTATGGCACTTTTATTAGCTAAACGAGCAAGTAAAAGCCTTCGCTTTGGCCAAGTTTTGCGGATCCACATCTCAGATCCCGGTGGCAGACAAGATATTCCCCGTTATTTATTAAACCATGGGTTTAATGTTGAGGTGCAAGCTGATGTTTATCAAGAGCTTGTAATTATTGTGACAAAAAGGCTGTAAAGATATTTATGCTGGATATGCTAACTCGCTGGTATCAGCGACGATTCTCTGATCCCCACGCAGTAAGTCTGGTTGCTATTCTGTTAGGTGGTTTTATAACGATCTACTTTTTCGGCCATCTCATTGCGCCATTATTGGTGGCTATTGTACTTGCTTACTTACTTGAATGGCCAGTCATGCGACTAAGTCGCTTAGGGTTGCCTCGCTCGCTATCGGTGATTGTGGTCCTGCTGATTTTTGCAGGCTTAATGGTACTGGCAATCTTCGGTCTGGTGCCGACTATCTGGCACCAGATTAGCAACCTTGTTGCTGATGTGCCAACGATGTTCAACGGCCTGCAGGAGTATGTGTCCAGCCTGCCAGAACGTTATCCTGATCTTGTCCAGCCACATCAGATCGTGACTCTCATGACGACGCTGCGTGAAAAAGTACTGGGAATGGGGGAAAGCGTCGTAAAAGGCTCATTCGCCTCGTTGGTCAGCCTGGCGACACTGGCGGTATATTTAATTCTGGTGCCGTTATTGGTCTTTTTCCTTTTGAAAGATAAACAGGAAATGCTGGCAACCCTGAGTGGCCTCTTGCCGAAAAATCGCCGTTTGGCGAGCAAGGTCGGGGTGGAGATGAATGAACAGATCTCTAACTATATTCGCGGTAAAGTGACTGAAATTTTCATTGTCGGCATTACCAGCTATATCACCTTTGCGGTGATGGATTTACGCTATGCCGTGTTACTCGCGGTGCTGGTTGGTTTTTCTGTGTTGATCCCTTATATCGGCGCGGCGGCAGTGACGATCCCAGTGGCAATAGTTGGTCTGTTTCAGTGGGGATTAGCTCCCGATTTCTGGTGGTTGTTAGTCGCTTACGGTATTATTCAAGCACTAGATGGTAATGTATTAGTACCGGTTTTATTCTCCGAAGCGGTTAACCTGCACCCTGTTGCGATCATCGTGGCAGTCTTGGTTTTTGGTGGACTGTGGGGGTTCTGGGGGGTATTTTTTGCGATCCCGTTAGCGACCCTGGTGAAAGCTGTATGGAATGCCTTGCCCGCTAAAGAGCTCGATGACGAGACGGTGAGTGAATAGGCCGATAGTGCTTACAAGAAGAAATACCGTATTTGGGAAATGCCAGTCTGTTAAACGGACTGGCATTTTTTATTGAAGGTCGGCTATTTTTATTACTTATCCCGGTTGGTATTAGGATGATTTTCTTGATTCAGCCGCTACTCTGATTGGTCGATTTGTTTGTTGCTGTCTTGTTATCAGAGGGGAGAGATATCACTGATATCGTGTCCATCTGCTGACAGCGGGGTTGACGCATTGCTTTGCCGCATCGTTTGCAACCGTCACACCGTCCCTTGTTTTTCCACCACTTAATATAGAGATAAACAAACGCGGCAATGATCACCAGGCCGGCAACAGCGATATCCTCCCAGCTGGTGGTGGCAGTCAGATAAGGTAATACTGCTAAAGTAGAATCTGTATTCGCCATCAGAGCGCTCCGCTATTGTTTAGTGGGGCTGTGTTGTCAGCAGCAGGCATAAGCCTGCGTTTGATGGCCGGATAAAACCCGACGGCGAGCAGCAATGCCAGACCGCTAAAGTACACGCCGCTCATCATAGCAATGCCAGACGCGCCCAGTGCCAGACCCAGACTGTAAGTCGTACTTGCAACGGCCAGTCCCAACGCGGTGGGGAAGATCAGTGAGAGCAGCATCCAGCGATATTGTCCTGTCTGCACCCTAACCATGATCATCGTAGCCAGACATGGCGGATACAGTGCAAAGAACAGGATCATTGCCACCGCGGTGAGTGACGTGATGCCTTCGGTTTGCTCACCCATACGTTGTTCAAGGCTGGCATTCTGATCATCTTCCTGCTGGAACAGTACACCCAGCGTGGCAACACTGCTTTCGCGGGCGGCAAAAGAAGACAGCAGGGCAACGTTAATTTTCCAGTCAAAGCCTGCAAACTGCGTGACTGGTTCCATTGAACGGCCAACAGATCCGAGAAAGGATTTGGTCAGGCGTTCTTCTTTTATTTCCCGGCGAATTGATTTACGGGCGCTAGTCAGATTACGCAATGCTCGATTGGCTTTTTTCGCCAGTAGGTCTCCCTTAGGCGCTTTAACAAATGGGAAGAAAGTCGGGTTACGTTGTTTGAATGTTATATTAACCGCTTTGGAAGCTTCCGCGCCTTTGGCATTTAACTTGGCACGTTTGAAATCGTTGTAATAGTTGACCAGTGATACCAGCTGCTCACCTTGTGCGACATCAAGGTAGGGGTTTCCTGCCATTGCCTTATTGAACTTTTGAATTGCTTGTGCTGAGCGTTGTTGATAGAAGTTGTCTCGCTCAGGGGGCAGGCCTGGATATTGTAGTAGAGTAAAGATCACTACAGATACGGCAATGACAATGGTGCCAACCTTCTTGATGTAAATCCAGGTACGTTCAGTCGAACGGGTTAGCACAGCGCGAACTGTGGGCAGGTTGTAACGTGGCAGCTCTATCACAAATGGGGCACTTTCCTCACCGCGCAATACGGTCAGAGACAACAGCTTGGCAACCAGTAATGCAGCGATAATGGTCATGGTTGAAATGTAGAACATCATCAGTGCTTGGTCCTGCTTGAAAAAGATACCAACCAGCAGGGTATAGAGAGGAACTTTGGCCAGACAGTTCATAAACGGCACAGTGAGTATGGTGGCCATTCTGGCCCGGTGATCCGGAATGCCTTTGGTTGCCATAATTCCGGGTACCGCACAGCCGCCGGCGAATACTCCACTGAGAATGAGCGGCAGAGTGCTCTGGCCATGAAGACCAAAACGATGAAGTACTTTGTCGATCACAAAGGCGATCCGTGCCATATAACCTGAATCCTCCAAAATGGCAATCAGCGCAAACAAAATCAGAAATATAGGAACATAGTTCAATAGAGTATTGGCGGAATCGACGATCCATAGCCCCAGCGATCGGGTATAAGGATCAAACAGGAATCCGGCTTCCGGTAGTAACCCGGCGACGAACTCCCGAAAGTTTGCCAGATACGGCCAAGTATAGTTGGTTAGTGTATAGCCATGGACGATCGCTAGCTGGTAGATCATAAAGACGGTCAGAACCAGGAACACCGGAGCCAGAAAACGATTCAGTACGACTTTATCAATACGTTGTGACACGGTTGGTCCCTGATGCGGTATGACGACAACAGCGTCGGCGAACAACGATTGCACAAAAGCTTCGCGTTGAGCGGCAATGTAGTCATTTATACCGGTTTTGTATTGGCGATCAAACTGTGCGCGCAATACAGATACCATTTCGAGCAGTGGTGCCAGATCGGTTTCTGACAGTCTGTCAGTCAGGTGGCTGATAATCTGGGCGTCATTTTCCAGCAATTTAAGCAGCAGCCAGTAGCGCGGTAGCTCGTCAATTTCTTCCTCAACACTAACCAGTTCGGCATCAATAGTGGCTATAGCTTCCGTCAGCGCAGGATAGTGAGGCAGATTTCCATGCTGAACCGCGGACTTTGTGTTGGCCGTTTTGATTGTTTTCGCTGCGGTCTGAGTTTTTATTACCTCGCAAAGCGCTTCTCGTCCTTCCCCTTTGCGCCCGACAGTGGTCACGACCGGTATTGACAGGCGCAGGCTGAGACGCTCAGTATCAATGGTCATCCCTTGTTTATTGGCAACGTCCATCATGTTCAGTGTCAGCACTGTCGGGCAGGCCATTTCTAATAACTGGACTGTTAAGTGCAGTGAGCGTTTAAGGTTTGCGGCATCGACAACGTTGATGATGAGGTCGGGCTTTTCAAAGCAGAGAAAATTCCGGGCTACTCGTTCTTCAAGAGAGAAAGGCGACAAACTGTAGGTGCCAGGCAGATCAACAGCCTGATAAGGCTGATTCTGATAGCGAAAATAGCCGTATTTCTTATCGACGGTTACCCCTGGATAGTTGGCTATATGCTGCCTGGCTCCTGTGAGAAGGTTAAAAAGCGTGGATTTGCCTGCATTTTGTTGTCCGGAGAGAGCAACCAGTGGCGTGCGATTTGTCATTTTACTTTCCTTTTCCCTGCATTAACACGCTTCGGGGGGAGCGATTGTTACCACTTCAATCCCTGCCGCTTCTGTGCGGCGCAGTGAGATATGGGTATTGTCAATTTTGATTTCGATCGGATCGCCGAGCGGGGCACTCCTGATCATCGTGACAGTGGTATGAGGCATGATGCCTAAATCCATCAGGCGTTGTCTTATCATTCCCGTTGCGCGATGACGGTGAACAACAACAGTTTGATTGGGCTTAATATCGTTTAGTGTCATAAAGGTTACTCACAACCGGCTAAAAAGGAATGCTGTTAAGATAATGCTCATGTCAATATTAGCCTTATAAATCAATCCTATTCAATTCAAATGATAATTATTATCACCATCTTTGATTTACCTCAATAAAAACACGAACAAGAAGGATTCTCATTTGAGTTACTGGTATCTTGCTCTCGGTATTCAGTGTGTTGCTTATTTGTTCGGTTGAATTCGACCGTAATAGGTAACAGAAAATAATAATCAGGTCTCGATATGAATAAAAAACAACTTTCGTTCGCGCTCATGTTATCCATGGTGCCGCTGACTGGTATGGCACATACCCCATTGTGTTCCTGTTATGACAACGGTGACGGCACCGTGTTATGTGAGGGAGGCTTCTCTGATGGTTCTTCAGCGGCCGGTGTTGAAGTTATTGTCGCCGATGCAGAAGATAATCAATTACTTGCTGGCAAGATGAGTGAGGACAGTGAGTTTGAGTTCAACAAGCCGCAAGGCGAATACAAGGTTCAGTTTAATGCAGGCCCTGGCCATCTGGTTGAAATCGGCAGTGAAGATATCACCGAATAATATGCAGTTACTGAGGTATTTCCTCTAAGTAGAAAGGATTGAAATTAATGAAAAAAACACTTGTTACATCACTTAGCTTTGTCGCTCTGGCTATCTCTGGTGCGGCTAATGCTCACTTTCAGCTGGTCTATACACCGGATGTGATTGTGGAAAAACCGACTGAGATCGACATGAAGCTGGTATTCGGTCACCCGATGGATAACGGTCACGTGATGGACATGGATAAGCCAGAGCAGTTCTTCGTTCAGTTCAAAGATAAGCGTATAGATTTGATGGGCAAGCTGAAACAGATCAGCTGGGCGGGTCCGGAAAATACAGCAAAAGCTTACCATGCTGACTACAAAGTGAAGCGCAACGGTGATTACGTCTTTGCCGTAGTCCCTGCACCATATTATGAAAAAGGTGAAGACATTTATATTCAGCAGATCACCAAATCGTATGTTAATAAAGGTGGCCTTCCGACTGGTTGGGAACAGCCACTGGAGCTGGCGACGGAGATTGTACCGCTGAATAAGCCATACCAGGTTTTTGCTGGTGGCACATTTACCGGTCAGCTGCTGAGTGAAGGTAAGCCTGCGGCAGGTGTTGAGTGTGAGATTGAATTTATTAATACTGACATTGACATGAAAGGCAATGCGTTCGGTAAAAAGACGCACCGTGAAGCACCGGAAACGGCAATTGTGGCGATCACCGATCAGGATGGAGAATTCACATTTGGCATTCCAAAAGCCGGGGTATGGGGCTTTGCTTGCCTAGGGTCAGGTCCTGTGACTGAGCATAAAGGTAAAGAGATGTCTCAGGATGCAGTTATCTGGGTGAATGCACAGGAGCTGTAATTTCCCCTCACCGTATTCATAAATCGTTCAGAGACTGAAGGCCCCTGCTGCTGTGCAGGGGATCTTGTCGTTGCCATATTACTGATGGTTGTTGAGGTAGTTCAGCACAATCTCGTGGTGATCTTTGGTTTTGAACTTGTTGAAGACATGTTCAATGATGCCGTCTTCATTGATCAGGAAGCTGACGCGGTGCAGACCGTCGTATACTTTACCCATGAACTTTTTCTCGCCCCAGACACCAAATTGATCGGCGACAGCGTGGTCTTCATCGGATAAGAGGGTGAAATTAAGGTTATCGCGCTCAATAAATTTAGGCAGGCGTTTAACCGGATCAATGCTAATACCTAACACCACCACATTCTTTTCGTCTAACTCTGCTTTACTATCTCGCAGCCCACACGCTTGAACAGTACAACCGGGGGTCATGGCTTTAGGATAAAAATAAGCCAGTACTTTCTTACCCTTAAAATCAGCCAAGTTGACAGGTTGGTTATCCTGATTTAGCAGGGTGAAGGCTGGAGCTGGCATACCAGCGGTCAGAGTCTTCATACAATTTTTCCTTATTGATTATGACCGATGAAATTGACGGTACCGGTGGCAAGGAGATCATGGCAGAGGGCTTCGAACTCTTCTTGCAGAGACATCAAATTACAGCCCTCAGGCAAATTGGTGCTGATCTGTAAAATGAAACGATTTTTCGCATCGTGATTTGGGGATTCCTGGGTATGTGCGCTTAAGGATGAAATATCAACTTTACGGACGGCAAAAAAATGAGTGAAATGCTCGATAATTCCAGAAGTATCATCGACTTCGATGTTAAAATCGGCCGTGTAAGGAAAGAAGCGATCTTTATGTTTCGTCGTTCTTTTCATTACCGTGACTAAATCATGCTCTTGTGCTTTCAACGGCAGGGTCGATTCCACACGGGAAATAGCATTACCGTTACCAGATAGCAACATAATCAAGGTGAACTCAGTGCCGAACAGGGCGAGGCGGCTATCCACAATATTGCAATTACATTGCGTGATGAGCCGGATGATTTCGTCTGAAATACCGGGGCGATCCGTACCAACCGCAGTAATGACCAGGTAATGTTCCATATTTATTCACATCGTTTTGCTATCTTATCTGCATGTTAGCACAGGAAACTGGCCGGGATAATAACCGTATCTATTTAGTTCACTGTTTTACCTGCGATCGCGCTTGAGTTTACGGTCACCGAAAAGTACCATGAATGCTTATATAAAAAGGGGAGATGGGCATGTTTTCAGGAAGCATGGTAGCGCTAATAACACCGTTGGATCAGGCTGGCGAAGTCGATTATGCAAGCCTGGCCAGTTTGGTGGAATATCATATTGCCGCTGGCACGGATGCAATTATTGCCGTTGGCACGACAGGCGAGTCGGCAACGCTGACCGTTGATGAACATGTAAAGGTCGTATTAAAAACATTAGAATATGCCAAAGGTCGTGTGCCTGTTATTGCGGGCACGGGGGCGAACGCAACTCATGAAGCCATCACCTTCAGTAAACTCTTCTCTGGTACGGGAGTTGCGGGCTGTCTGTCTGTCACGCCGTATTACAATAAACCGACACAAGAAGGTTTATTTCAACATTATAAAGCGATTGCGGAAGCGACAGAGCTGCCTCAAATTCTGTATAATGTGCCGGGTCGGACCGCGGTTGATTTATTGCCGGAAACCGTTGCTCGTCTCGCAAAAATAGACAACATCGTTGCAATAAAAGATGCTACAGGCGATTTATCCCGTGTACATAAAACTCGGGAACTTTGTGGCGAAAACTTCATCCAATTAAGCGGTGATGATGCAACAGGTTTAGATTTTGTTGCTCAAGGCGGGCAGGGGGTTATTTCTGTAACCGCGAATGTGGCTGCTGCAGATATGGCAAAAATGTTCAAGCTGGCTCTTAATGGCCAGTTAGAGGCCGCGAAAGAAATTAATGAACGCTTAATGCCGTTGCACAAACACCTTTTTATCGAATCGAATCCAATTCCAGTCAAGTGGGCCGCCCATAAACTGGGGTTGATTGAGCATGGGTATTTGCGTTTGCCGCTTACAGAATTAAGTGAGTCAGCACAGCCAGTCGTTATTCAGGCTCTTAAAGATGCCAATGTGCTGCTGTAGTTTGCAAAAGCGTAGGAGCGCGAAGCATAAATGAATTGTAATTACAGGCTTGTATTAACTGCTGTTATGGTTGCCAGTTTGGCTGCCTGTTCTGGTGGTGCAGAGCGACGTCGTCAAGCAAATCAGGATTTTACCTATCTCGATTCAAAGCCATTAGAAAACTGGACTTTGCCTGCGGGAGCTGAACCATTTGCTGCCGCAGACTACGCTATTTCTGATCAGAGGTACCAAGGTGAAATAGGGCCAGCGGTTGATATTCGCCCACCACAACAGGTATTAGCGCTTATTCCTGGTGCCCGAAGTGTCCAAGATGCCGATGGCGTCACGTTGTTATTGCCTAAGCCGGCCGTTTTAGCCCAAGTATGGTCGTTAACTCAGCGTATTATTGCTGACAGGAATATCAGTCTTCGTAGCCAGTCAGCGAATGCGATTGAGACGGATTGGATCAATTGGATGAATGACGACGAAGAAGCTGAAGTCGGTAGTCGTTACCGGATTGAGAAATCCTCCGATCCTGAACGTAATAGCTTTAAGATTTCGCTGGTTGACTGGCGGGAAGGCGGTGTTGAAAAACCCGTATCGCTCGTTAATAAAGAGCGTTACAGTATTTTGATGACCAACCTGGTGACATCGCAGTATGATCAGTTGCTTCGTGATGAAGCGCGTGTTCGTGCCGAGGAACTGGTCAAACAGATCCCGATCTCAATAGGTAAAGATCGCAGCGGACTGCCTGTGATTATTGCGCGTGCACCTTATAACGTATTCTGGGAACGTCTGCCACCGCTGGTCAGTGAGCTTGGTTTCACCGTTGAAGGCCGTAACCGTTCACAAGGTGCGGTGGAAGTGAAGTTCCGCTCTCCTGATGATGAACTCTGGACTGAACTGGGCGTAAACCCCATTATGCTCGACGACAGTACGTATAAATTACAACTGGGTGATTTAGGCAATCGGACATCAATGAGTGTGACGGATTCAAATGGTAAGCCGATCAGCGAAGAAGCATTAAATACGATAGCACTTGTATTTTCTGCTGCTATTGAGCGCGCAAATAGCCAATAGTAGAAGTATTGCGAAGTATAAAAAACCGCTTTGGCTTGTGCCTAAAGCGGTTTTTCTTTTTAAGAAACTAGAAACTAGAAACTAGAAACTAGAAACTAGAAACTACTTAATCTCAATACCTTTTGCCTGCAGGTCGGCATGGTAAGAAGAGCGTACAAATGGACCACATGCAGCGTGAGTAAAGCCCAGCTCTAAGGCAATTTCTTTTAGTTCATCAAACTCTGATGGCGGAACATAACGTTCGACCGGCAGGTGATGACGGCTTGGTGCCAGGTATTGTCCCAGAGTCAGCATGGTAACACCATGTGCACGTAAGTCTTTCAAGACCTGAACGATCTCTTCTTTGGTTTCTCCCAGACCCATCATCACACCTGATTTGGTCGGGATCTCCGGGTGCATTTCCTTGAATTTCTTCAGCAGATCCAGAGACCACTGATAGTTAGCGCCCGGACGCGCTCTACGGTACAGCCGAGGGGCGGTTTCAAGGTTATGGTTAAAGACATCCGGCGGATTATCACGCAGGATCTCGAGTGCATTATCCATCCGTCCACGGAAATCTGGCACCAGTGTTTCAATTCGAATATCAGGGTTTTTCTGTCGAATTTCACGGGTACAGTCAGCAAAATGCTGGGCACCGCCATCTCGAAGGTCATCGCGGTCTACAGACGTAACCACGACGTATTTAAGCTTCATATCTGAGATGGTTTGAGCGAGCTGTACCGGCTCTTCTGCACTTGGCGGCAGCGGTCGGCCATGGGCAACATCGCAGAATGGGCACCGGCGAGTACAAATGGCGCCCAGGATCATAAAGGTTGCCGTACCGTGGTTAAAGCATTCAGCCAGGTTAGGGCAAGAAGCCTCTTCGCAAACAGAGTTGAGATTATTCTTACGCATAGCAGCTTTAATTTCTTGGATACGTTTGCTGTCTGATGGCAGCTTAATTTTCATCCATGCAGGCTTGCGTAATACGTCTTTGGGGGCCGCCTCTTCTGCAACATGACGTACAGGGATCAGAGCCATCTTGTCGGCGTCACGGTATTTGACACCCTGTTCGATTTTTATTGGTTTGCTCATTTAACTGCTCTCCGTTATCCACTCAATGCTCTGGTAATCGAGCAATTTTGTCAACTCTTCAACAAGTACAGGCTGAACTTCCAGTAATTCAGAAGGGCCATTCAACAAGGACAACTGCGTCATTTCCATGCCAGCATAACCACAAGGGTTAATGCGCAGAAATGGTGTCAGATCCATATTGATATTGAGCGCCAGGCCATGAAAAGAGCAGCCACGCCTGATACGTAACCCGAGTGAACAAATCTTCTTATTGTCGACATACACACCTGGGGCATCTGGACGGGCATTAGACTCTACCCCAAAATGGGACAGGGTATTAATGACGGTATTTTCAATATGTGTAACCAGTTCACGCACACCCAATTTGATCCTTCTCAGATCAATCAGGATATAAGCGACTTGCTGGCCCGGGCCATGATAGGTTACCTGCCCGCCACGATCGCTTTGTACCACAGGGATGTCACCGGTATGCAACAAGTGCTCTGCTTTACCGGCCTGCCCCTGAGTAAAGACAGGGTTGTGTTCAACCAGCCAGATTTCATCCGGCGTTTGTGGTGAACGTTGATCGGTAAACGTCTGCATAGCCTGCCAGGTTTGTTCGTAATCCCGTCGGCCAAGGTTTCGAATGATGAGATTTTTTTGCAATTTATCACACCCATATGGTAACCAGGCAAAGCCTGAATGAACGAATCCAGCATAACATACCGCATAGGGCAAAGCTTCTGGGGGATTATAAAGCTTGGCGGCTGAATTATCAGCCGCCAATTTTGTAGGGGTATTCGTTTACTTGATCTTTCGCGAACCCAGGCTCAGAGTACCACGCGAACGATGTCGATATCGCCAAGCTCTGCATATAGCGTCTCTACCTGCTCGATAGAAGTCGCGGTAATGGTCACTGAAACGGCACTGTAAGTGCCTTTGCCACTTGGCTTAACCGTTGGCGAATAGTCGCCTGGCGCGTGGCGCTGGATGACTTCTACAACCAGATCAGGTAATTCTGGTTTATTGAACCCCATTACCTTGTAGGAGAACTTACAAGGGAATTCAAGTAGGTCTTTTAGTTTTGGTTGCGTTTGTTGCTGTTGCATTCTGAACTCCAGGGGTCCGCATTCGGTATGACTGAATGTAATATCTGGCTGATTATTGTCTGTGGGTACGTAACCACTCAGATTGATATTAGGCGAGCATAGTAATGTGTCAGTAACCAGAAAACAAGTATCGGGGGAAACAGGTTGTAGGACAGTGTGTAAAGAAAAAGGCGACCATTGTGGTCGCCTTTGTACGGAACTGTGTGGGATTTGATTAACTTAACCAGCTTTTAAACAGCATCATGATGTAGTCAATCAAGCGGCTGAAAATCCCGCCTTCATTGACATCGTTAAGAGCGAGTAGTGGATATTCAGCGATATCTTCTTCGCCAACACGATAATATAGTTTTCCTACCACATCGCCTTTCGCGATGGGTGCCTTCAACTCTTTTTCAAGAATAAAGCTGGCTTTTAAGTCTTTTGTCTGGCCGCGAGGCAAAGTGACAAAGGTATCTGCACTGACGCCCAGTGACACTTCATCAATGTCACCCATCCAGACTTTTTCTGTCACAAACGTTTCGTTAGCTTTGTGTGGCGAAACTGTTTCGAAGAAACGGAAGCCATAGTTAAGAAGCTTCTTACTTTCGGCTTTACGGGAATTGGCACTTTGGGTTCCCATTACCACGGCAACCAGGCGCATTCGACCTTCAGTTGCGGTGCTTACCAGGCTATAGCCGGCATTGTCGGTATGACCTGTTTTCATGCCGTCAACATTTAAGCTGTTATCCCATAGCAGGCCGTTGCGGTTGTACTGGGTTATACTGTTGTACGTGAATGACTTCTCTTTATAGATAGCAAACTCGTCTGGTACATCTCGGATCAGAGCCTGACCAAGCAGGGCCATATCATACGGTGTGGTGTACAGGCTATTATTATCAAGGCCATGAACATTGGCGAAATGGGTGGAGTCCATACCAATGGTTTTCGCCCATGCGTTCATCAGATCAACAAAGGAATCTTCTGATCCGGCGACGTGCTCAGCCATCGCCACACATGCATCGTTACCCGACTGGATAATGATACCGCGGTTCAGATCGGCGACTTTGACCTCACTGCCGACTTCGATGAACATTTTCGAAGAGCCAGGGAAATTCTTTGCCCAGGCATTTTTGCTGATGACAACAGTGTCATCCAGGGAAATATTGCCACGTTTAATTTCTTGGCCGATGACGTAACTGGTCATCATTTTGGTAAGACTGGCTGGCGGTATTTTATCGTTAGCTTTGTTACCAGCCAGGATTTTACCTGAATGGTAATCCATCAACACATAGCCTTTTGCGGCAATTTGAGGTGGATCAGGCACCACAGCGGGTGCAGCGACTGCAGAAGCAGAGACCAGCATCAACGCCGAGATGGCTAAAGTTCGGGAAGTTGCAGCAAATTTATTCATGATTGTTGTAACTTAATTTGTCGATTACAAAAAACTGTACACACTATATCAGATTGAAAATTCTGAACCAGTTGAGAAAGGGCGAGATGTCGAAATCTTGACATTAATTATCACCGAGATTGAATTGTTTGAGACATTGTTATTCCTAAACCGTATCACTGACTGTTGTGTATGATAGTCGATAGCTATTTGACCCGTATTTTCTATTTCGGTTCCAACTCTCGTTGAGTTGTGATGATAAACGCTTTCGGATAGTTATTTGCTTTCGCTTTATCCCGGATCTCAATTGCTTCATCACGATCAAGGTAAGGGCCTAACCGTACCCGATAGACAGCAGCTGACTCGGCTTTTTTTAGATCCACCGGCGTGGCAAAGGTTTCCGCCAATTTATCGGCTACCAGCCGGGCTTTATTTTCATTGCTTACTGCAGCTAACTGCACGTAGTAATAATTAGGATTTGCTGTTTGCCATTCATCGGGTGAGGCAGGTTTCGCCACCTGGATCAATTCTATTTTGACGGGGGCGGTACCGTCTTTGATGACGTCCAGTTTAGATGCCGCAGCCATGCTTAAGTCGATGATCCTACCATTATGAAACGGGCCCCGGTCGTTAACCCTGACGATGGCTGTTTTCCCGTTTTTCTGATTGGTCACTTTGACATAACTCGGCAAAGGCAGGGTTTTATGGGCTGCTGTCATCGAGTACATGTCATAGATTTCACCGTTTGAGGTCTTATGGCCATGAAACTTCTTGCCGTACCAGGAAGCATGCCCTTCTTGGGTGAAGCCTTCCTGGTTGGTCACGATCGTGTAATCTTGATCGCGCAAGGTGTAATTTTTATTGCCTGCCAGGCTAATGGGCTCATAGCGAGGCTGGGCGTCTTCAATATGCTCCAGAGTCGGTGAATTCTCCGGAGCCGCATCGTCAGCGATATCGTAGCGTTCTTTGCTTGGCGCTGAGCTACAGCCGGCTAGCAGTAATAAAAAAAGAAAGGATAATGCACGCATTTAGGTCGCCTTCGACAACATTTTTCTATGAGTATGAATAGACATTAGAATGCCAAAACCAGCCATCAGGGTCACCATGGATGTCCCGCCGTAACTTATTAAAGGTAGTGGTACCCCAACAACAGGTAATATGCCGCTTACCATGCCAATATTAACAAAAATGTAAACGAAGAAGCTCAGAACGATACTGCCGGCCATCATTCGGCCAAAGGCCGTTTGGGCACGGCTGGCCAGCAGTAATCCCCGGCCGATAATAAACAGGTAGATGGCCAGCAGGCAAGCGACACCGGCTAATCCCCATTCCTCCGCAATCACGGCGAAGATAAAGTCAGTGTGGCGCTCGGGTAAGAATTCAAGTTGTGATTGTGTGCCGTGGAGCCAGCCTTTCCCGGCGATTCCGCCTGAGCCGATGGCTATTTTGGATTGAATAATATGATAACCCGCGCCCAATGGATCGGACTCTGGATTAAACAGGGTCAGTACGCGGGTGCGCTGGTAGTCGCGCATTAAGAAAAACCACAAGACCGGAATAAATGCCCCGAGCAGAACCGCGGCGGCTGTGATGATCCGCCAGCTAATGCCTGACAGGAACAGAACGAAAATACCGGATGCGGCAATCAGAATGGATGTGCCTAAATCCGGTTGTTTGGCGATCAGGATCGTCGGTACAAAGATCATCATCAATGCCACGACAATGTTGCGGAAACTTGGCGGCAGCGGTTTATTACCAATGAACCGAGCGACCATTAAGGGCACGGCCAGCTTGATCAGCTCTGACGGCTGGAAACGGACAAAACCGAGGTTAAGCCAACGCTGCGCTCCTTTTGATGCTTCGCCAAATACCAGTACGCCAAGCAACAGTATCAATCCGATCCCGAACAAGTAAGGTGCCCAGGCTTCATAATGACGCGGAGCGACTTGGGCTAAGATAAACATGATGCCAAGGGACAAACACATACGAACAGCCTGCCGTTCCATCATTGGCAGGCTCTGGCCGCTGGCACTGTACATTACCAATAAGCCGAAGCCCATCAGGGCCAAAATACCTAATAGTAGCGGCATGTCCAGATGTAAGCGGTCACTGAGGGAGCGTTTATTCCCTGTTGTAGCCATCACACTCATTGATTTACCTCGGCTAACTGGGGTTTCAGTAATATATGGTCGAAAATCTTACGTGCCACCGGGCCACCATTGGATGAACCGCCTCCGGCATTTTCCAGAACCATTGATACCACGATTTCTGGGGCTTCAAAAGGAGCGAAAGCGGTAAACAATGCGTGATCTCGCAGGTGTTCTTCCAGCTCTTCAGCGTTATATTTCTGATCTTTAGCTAAACCGAATACCTGAGCAGATCCCGACTTCCCCCCCGCCTGGTAAGGGGCGCCGTAGAATGCTCGCCTTGCGGTGCCTCGGGTACCGTAAAGTACGCGATGCATACCTTCTTTGGCAATATCCCAATGCTTTTGTTCGACACCGGAAATTGGCGGATATTCATCGAAGACGGCTGGTGTCTCGCTTTCATCCTCAATAATGTTTTTTAACAAATGAGGCGGACGCACAATACCGTTGTTAACCAGTACCGTGGTTGCCTTGGCAATCTGTAATGGCGTCGATGTCCAGTAGCCTTGTCCGATACCGACAGGAATGGTATCACCCTGGTACCAAGGCTGACGAAAACGGGCTTGTTTCCATTCACGGGTCGGCATATTGGCTTTACTCTCTTCGTGGATATCGATACCGGTGTATTCACCGAAGCCGAATTTAGCCATCCAGCTCGACAGGCGATCAATGCCCAAATCGTAAGCTATCTGGTAGAAGAAAGTATCAACGGATTCTTCAATCGCTTTATCTATATTGACTTTGCCGTGCCCCCAGCGTTTCCAGTCACGGAACGGACGGCTATTGGAGTTTGGTATTTTCCAAAATCCCGGATCGTTTCGGGTGGTTCGCGGGGTGATCACCCCTTCAGTCAGTGCGGCGACAGAGATCATCGGTTTAATGGTTGATGCTGGCGGGTAAATACCCAGTGTGGCCCGGTTAACCAGCGGGCGGTTTATATTATTAAGCAGCTGATTGTATTGTTTGTTGGAGATACCATGAACAAACAGATTCGGATCATAGCTCGGGCTGGACACCATGGCCAATACGGCCGAATCGCGAGGATCCAGAACCACCACAGAACCGCGCTTATAGGTGATAGCTTCTTCACCGGTATCGGGATCTTGTTTTCGTTCGGTCAGCAGTTCTCTCACATACAGCTGTAACTCAATGTCGATATTGAGCTTGATATCTTTACCTGGAATTGGCGGGACGTATTTCAGGGTGCGAATAATACGACCACGGCTATTGACTTCGACTTCCTGATAGCCGGATGTACCATGAAGCAGCTCTTCATAGTATTTTTCGATCCCTAGCTTGCCGATATCCCGTGTGGCTTTGTAGTTGCTGATTTTTTCTTCTCGTTCCAAGCGCAGGAGATCACGGTCGTTGATTTTAGCAACATAGCCTAAAACGTGAGTGAGCGAGTCACCGTAAGGATAATGGCGCTTGAGGTAGGCTTTGACTTCTACCCCGGGGAATTTGTGCTGATTGACAGAAAACAGCGCAACTTGCTGTTCCGATAACTGATTTAGAATTGAGACAGATTTAAAGCGGCGGCTGCGTCGGCGCTCATTCTTAAAGCTTTCAATCTCCTCGGCAGTGATCCCCAGCAGAGATTGCAGGCGAGCAAAAGTATCTTCGAGATCCGATACTTTTTCGGTGGTTATTTCGAGGGCGTAAATCGGGCGATTTTCGGCCAGCAGTACACCGCTGCGGTCGTAAATCAGGCCGC
Organism: Photobacterium sp.; assembly: GCF_057456235.1. Taxonomy (NCBI): domain Bacteria; kingdom Pseudomonadati; phylum Pseudomonadota; class Gammaproteobacteria; order Vibrionales; family Vibrionaceae; genus Photobacterium; species Photobacterium sp. Next base: position 43,580 of record NZ_JBVCPH010000023.1, read on the forward strand.
GGTTAGGGGCGACCGGGACAATTTTGATTCGGTTGTCGTTAGAGCGCGTTTGATAGTCGGCATGTTGGTTGACCTGAATGTGATACAGGTTGGTAAGCAGTACACCGACCAGTACCACGATGCCGATAAATGAGACAAGAGCCCGGCGAAAAAAGAGTGCCGACTCAGCCCGATGGTCGCGGATCTGGGTTCGCTTTTGTCTCATTGACACTTATTCCCTGTGATAAGGATGATTGGCGGTGATACTCCACGCGCGGTATAAACTTTCGGCCATTACAACCCGTACTAACGGATGTGGTAGCGTTAACGGAGATAAAGACCAGCTTTGCTCTGCCGCGGCCTTACATGCCGGGGACAGTCCTTCCGGACCGCCGATCAGAATGGACACATCACGTCCATCGAGCTTCCAGCTGTCAAGTTGCTGGGCTAATTGCTCGGTATCCCAGCGTTTTCCCGGAATATCCAAGGTGACAATTCGGTTACCTTTAGCCACAGCGGCTAACATGGCTTCGCCTTCTTTTTGTAAGATGCGAGCAATGTCAGCATTTTTCCCCCGTTTTCCGGCAGAAATCTCAATTAACTCCAGTGGCATATCTTTAGGGAAGCGACGGCTATATTCTTTATAACCGTCTTCGACCCATTTTGGCATCTTAGTGCCCACAGCAATCAGTTGAAGCTTCATGGTTGGTTTAGCTCCAAAGCTTCTCCAGCTGGTAGAGTTCACGCGTTTCTTGCTGCATCACGTGCAGCATTACGCTGCCCATATCAACAATCACCCATTCAGCATCATCTTCACCGCTGATACCAAAAGGAGGGTAGTCAATCAATTTAGACTCTTTGTCGACATTATCGGCAATAGAAGCCACATGGCGGTTAGATGTACCGGTACAGACAACCATCAAATCGGTGATGCTTGATTTACCGCGTACGTCCAGTGTCACTATGTCCTGAGCTTTCATATCGTCAATTTTATTTACAATAAAGTCGTGTAGTTCTTGAACCTGCAAAGGTATCCCCTCATTTGAGTGAAATATGAAAATAATTCAGTGGCCAGATAGATCTGAGTCACAATTTAGCGGCGCAGTATATCACTCGCGATAAAGTCATTAAAAGCTTTATACCGATTGGTCGTCGATAGCATTGTTAAAATTTAGCCATTGTTGTATGGGTCGGGATACCACACATTTCAGCACATAATGCACTTAACGCTGGCCAGGGATTGCTGTCAAAATCCGTTTTCACTTGTACTTCGAGCAAGGCTAATCGCTGCAGGAGCTGGATCAATGTTGCCAGCGGCAACCGATGTAATGCGCCAATAAAGATTTCGCGGCGGCTTTGCCACACTCTGAACTGTTCAAAAATGATGTTCAGAGGGGTTCCTTTCTTGCCCATTTCCTGCATTTTGTACAGCTGGGTTAATTCACGCTGTAGGGTGCGCAGTAAGATGGTGGCTTCCACCCCTTCGCCTTCCAACTGTCTTAATATCCGTTGGCTGCGCTTGGCCTGGCCCGCAAGCAGGGCATCAACCAATTGAAATGGCGTGTAGTGATTATGGCGGCTCAGGGCCTCTTCCAAGCGTAAAACAGTCAGTTCACCATCAGGATAGATCAATATGAGTTTCTGCAAGCTTTGAGCCAGCGCAAATAAGTTGCCTTCGTGCCACTGTGCCAGCATAAGTACGGATTCATGATCGGGCTTTAAGCCTAATGACTGACAGCGGGCTTGAATAAAACGCGGTAAATGGCGCGGATCCGGTGTGTTACATGGAATATAAAGGCCGGTATCTGCTAAGGGCTTAAACCATTTTGCACTTTCTTGCTTTTTATTCAGCCGAGGACCATGCAGCAGTAATAAAATATCGCGGTGTAAACTGGCCGTGACTTCCTGCAGGGCTTTGGCCTGGGTGGGATTAAGACCAGAGTCCGGAATTTCAAGCTCAATAATCTGTTGATCGGAGAACAGACTCATTGCATTGCAGCAATCGAGAACCTGATTCCAGTCCAACTGGTTATCAATGGTGAAGGCATGCCGCTCAGTGAAGCCGGCTTGTTGAGCGTGGTGTTTGATTTGGTCGCCACATTCTTGCTTGATCAGTGGCTCGTTGCCGAAAAGAAGGAAAGCCTGACGCAGCCCTTTTGCCAGTTGCTGCGACAGTTGTTCTGGGTAGATTCTCATTCCGTTTTGTTGTCTAAGTGATTGTTGTCTAATTGTGTGTTGTCCGCGTCGTTAAATAACGCCTTGGCAGCTTGGGTATCTTCTACCGCCTCTGTGGTGATGCTCGTCGATCCTTCTGATGTCGTATCGAGCGTGTCTGCCTCGCTATGCATCCCGGTATCCAGATCAGCTTGGAACTCTTCTTCGGCCACTTTGTTGAGCACTGCCGTTAAGCGGGCAAGCTGACGCATGATTTGTTGTGCGGCCTGTTTGCGCATAACATCTTCAAGCTCATCCTGTTCAACCGATTTTGCCAGGGCTGTGAGTGGGTTATCCAAAAAGGTCCGAGTGACTTTGGTGGTGAATGTCTGTGCGCCTTTTTCTGGCACAACGACTCGATAGTTAACCGTGTAGATAAGTTCATACTCAGCTTTACCACTGTTCTGGTACAGCGATAAGGTACGCTCACCCGTTGATTCACCGATCAAATGCAGGTTTGGGACGGTGGCCGCGGGTGGAACCGATTCAATGCCATGCAGTTCAAACTGCGACTCGACAAGACGGGTCAGCTGACCATATTTATCAAAGCTGGTGAGGGACAGTTTGGCGATATCGTCAGGCAGCATATAGTTGCCACGAAGGTGAAAACCACAAGAAGCAGTGGCAAGGGCCAGTACTGCAACAAACACGGTTCGGATGGCGCTTGGTAGGGGAAATAAAGCTTTCACCGAGTCAGCTCCTGGAAAAAGTAAGTGAAAACTGATCGATTGCAATAATGACCGTCTCAATGAAGACAAAAGCTGCCATTACAGGTTCAATCAATAGCGCGGCAGAAAGATCCCCGCCTGAGCGGGGATCATATCTTAAGGCTTTTTAGTTGTTACTCTTGTTTACGTGAAAGCTAGTTGGCAACAATGTTGAGTAGCTTACCTGGAACGTAAATCACTTTACGGATGGTTGCCTCTGCGGTGAACTTGGTCACACGCTCATCGTTTAGCGCAAGCTCCTCAACTTGTTCTTTGGTTGCATCTGCCGCTACGGTCAGTTTGGCACGTAGCTTACCGTTAACCTGAACAATGATTAGCTTCTCGTCTTCAACAAGTGCCTTCTCGTCAGCAACCGGCCATACCGCGTGATCAATGTCAGTCTCGCCTAACGCTTCCCACATTTCAAAACAAATGTGCGGGGTCATCGGGTAGAGCATTGTCACGATAGCTTTCAGTGCTTCATCAAGCAGCGCGCGATCTTGTGCTGATTCTTGAGGGGCCTTTGCCAGCTTGTTCATCAGCTCCATGATTGCAGCAATTGCAGTGTTGAACGTTTGGCGACGGCCAATATCATCACTTACCTTGGCGATAGTCTTGTGGACATCACGGCGTAGTGCTTTCTGATCTGAAGACAGAGCAGCAACGTCTACCGCTTCTGCTGCACCTTTTGAAGCGTGCTCATTAACCAGCTTCCATACACGTTTGAGGAAGCGGTTTGCACCTTCAACGCCAGATTCCTGCCATTCAAGGGTCATATCTGCAGGCGCTGCAAACATCATGAACAGCCGCACGGTATCTGCACCGTATTTGTCGACCATTTCTTGCGGATCGATACCGTTGTTCTTCGACTTAGACATTTTGATCATGCCTGAGTGAGCAACTTCGCGGCCCTGGTCATCAACGGCTTTCTCGATACGGCCTTTTGCGTCACGCTCAATAGTCACGTCAGTTGGAGCAATCCACTCTTTCGTTCCCTTGTCGTTGGTATGGTAAAATGCATCTGCCAGTACCATGCCCTGACAAAGTAGCTGCTTGAACGGCTCGTCCGACGTCACATAGCCTGCATCACGTAGCAATTTGTGGAAGAAGCGCGAGTACAGCAGGTGCATACAAGCGTGCTCGATGCCACCGATGTACTGATCTACTGGCAGCCAGTAGTTTGCTTTTTCCGGATCCAGGATGTCGTCAGCTTGTGGTGAACAGTAACGCGCGTAGTACCAAGATGATTCCATAAAGGTATCAAAGGTATCGGTTTCGCGAAGTGCCGGCTCGCCATTGAATGTTGTTTCAGCCCATGACTTGTCTGCCTTGATTGGGCTTGTTACGCCATCCATTACCACATCTTCAGGTAGGATCACGGGTAGCTGATCGGCGGGTACCGGGTGAACTTGACCGTCAGCTGTTGTGACCATTGGGATAGGTGCGCCCCAGTAACGCTGACGAGAAACCCCCCAGTCGCGTAGACGGAAGTTAACGGTCTTCTTACCTTTACCTTCCGCTTCAAGCTTGGCTGCAATGGCATCAAAAGCAGCCTGGAAGCTAAGGCCATCAAACTCGCCAGAGCCGAACAATACCCCTTTTTCGGTGTAAGCCGCTTCAGAGACATCGAGATCACTACCGTCTTCTGGCTTGATAACCGGAACGATATCAAGACCGTACTTGGTTGCGAATTCGAAATCACGCTGATCGTGCGCCGGAACGGCCATAACAGCGCCTGTGCCGTAATCCATTAATACGAAGTTAGCGACGAAAACAGGCACTTCACGTCCATTAAGAGGGTGGATAGCTCTTAAGCCTGTATCCATACCTTTCTTTTCCATTGTCGCAAGTTCAGCTTCAGCAACTTTGGTGTTACGACATTCATCAACGAATGCAGCAAGGTCTGGATTGCTGGCGGCCGCTTTTTCAGCCAGCGGGTGACCGGCAGCGATACCGACGTAGGTCACGCCCATCAAAGTATCTGGACGCGTGGTATAGACTTCTAGTGGGGCATCTTCGCCATTAACGGCGAAAGAGAGCTCAACACCTTCCGAGCGACCAATCCAGTTGCGCTGCATGGTTTTCACCATCTCAGGCCAACCGTCAAGGTTGTCTAGATCGTCAAGTAGCTCTTGTGCGTACTCGGTGATTTTAATGAACCACTGTGGAATTTTCTTTTGTTCTACCGGGGTATCACAGCGCCAGCAGCAACCATCTTCAACCTGCTCATTTGCCAGAACGGTCTGGTCATTCGGGCACCAGTTAACAGACGACGTTTTCTTATATACCAGGCCTTTGTTATAAAGCTTAGTGAAGAACTCTTGTTCCCAACGGTAGTACTCAGGGGTACAGGTGGCGAATTCACGATTCCAGTCGTAGCCAAAGCCCAGCAATTTAAGCTGGTTTTTCATGTACTCAATGTTTTCATAAGTCCATGGTGCTGGCGCGGTATTGTTTTTGACTGCCGCATTTTCTGCTGGCAGGCCAAATGCATCCCAACCAATTGGTTGCATTACATTTTTACCTTGCAGGCGCTGGTAGCGAGAAACAACATCACCGATGGTGTAGTTACGAACGTGACCCATGTGAAGTCGACCACTTGGGTACGGGAACATGGAGAGACAGTAGAATTTTTCTTTATTAGGGTCTTCACTTACAACAAAGGTCTTGTTGTTGTCCCAATGTTCTTGAACTTTCTGTTCAATGTCCTGCGGGCGATATTGTTCTTGCATCGATGACATCCAGGATTTTGTGAGTTGAGTACAAACACAGTCAATATAATCGACATAGAATAACTAAAGGTAAAGGTGTCAACAATAGCTGAGGCCAATTCGGAGTATTAATTGTTGGTTTTAGCCGGAAGTTTGCGGTGTACCTGTCGATAATCAGCCTATGATTACCTTATATACCTAAGTGATCTCAAGATGCGCGTTTCAGCTAGCTTGGGTAGAGGGGGCACCGTTCGTATCAAAACATTGAGTGTGTAATGGCTTAATACGGTGGGGATTATTGGTATGGAGGTGATTCATGGCTAAGCAAAAAAAGGAATATGAAGCGCTGCTGGAGCAAATTACGGAAACCCTGAAGCATAGTCCGGAAGAGCTTAAGCACTGGGGTGAAATCACGGCAAAGTACCGTCAGGCTGCCAGCGACATGACCAAGGATGAATGGGCCCTGATTTCGGCTTACTTAAAACGAGATTTGGAAGAGTTCGGACGGAATGTCAGGGAGAGTCCCGAACCTTTCTCGGAAAGCCCATTTTATAAGTTGGTGTCTGAATCCATCTGGGAGGGATTAGCGGAAATTACCGATAAAACGCAGCTTGAATGGCGTGAAGTGATGGACGATCTTCAGCATCAGGGGGTCTATCAGGCCGGTGAAATTGTCGGCTTAGGAAACCTGGTATGTGAAAAGTGTGGCCACCATGAAATCTACACCCATGCGAAACGTATTGAACCCTGTTCTAAGTGCGGTCACGTTCAGTTTACTCGTCAGCCGTTATCCCCTTAAAACAGAGCAACCATATTAAATTAAACAGCGGGCCGGAAGGCCCGCTGTTGGGAGGTTACTTACATTGGCCTAGCAGAGTCCAGACTCCCCAATCGGCAGCGTTATCTGCTGGTGACTGGTTCTGGTTCCACCATTTTGCTTGGTAAGCGGTGCCGTTTTGCCGGGCTTGTTCTCCTTCCAGGTACACATTGCCCGCAGACCATACGGATAAACCGCTGCAATCTACGGTGCCCGGTTGTGGGTTAGGCCCAGGTGCTGGCTTAATCCCTTTCACGCGCTGTAAAGCCGCGAAGGTGTCGGTAATACCTGCGCCGCAGTTTGTAGTGTTACAGGTACTCCCTGCCGGAAAGGGGCGCGCCGTTTCCGTTATATACTGCTCGATTTGATCCGGTGTCAGGCTGGTATCCAATGAGTACATCAGAGCGGCGATACCGGCAACGTGCGGGGCAGCCATGCTGGTGCCCATGGAGTGTTTATAGGTATGCAGATCGGCCTGTCTTGTCCCTGAGTTGTGGGTTGACAGAATACCTCCGGAACGGCCGCCACCAGGAGCAGCAATATCGATCATGGAGCCGTAGTTGGAATAGAAGGCTCGGTCGCCTGTCTTATTGTTGGAGGCGACCGAGATGACACCTTGGCAGTTGCCGGGAGTAAAGCCGCGCACATTCTGGTTGTCATTACCGGCGGCCACAACGACAGCAGCCCCTTTGGTTCGGACGTCATTGATTGCCTGTTGGTAGGTGATGCCACATGCCCCTTTTCCACCCAGGCTGAGGTTCAGAACTTTCGCCGGATAAGGGTTAGCAGGTGTTCCTACAACCGGTAGGCCTGCTGCCCAGCGCATACCGTCGGTAATGTCAGAGGTGTAGCCACCGCAAGCGCCCAGTACACGTACTGGTACAATGCTGGTTGACCAGGCAACGCCAGTGACACCCTGACCGTTATTGCCCTCGGCGGCAACGGTTCCGGCGACATGGGTACCATGCCAGGAAGAATTTCTGTCGCGTGGCGGGTAGTTTTGACCGCATTGTCCTGCAACTAGCCAATCCCCTTCATCTGTCGCATCGGCATCTCGACCATCGCCATCACGCGCTGCTGCAGCATTCTTGATAAAGTCATAGCCAGGTAACAGATTGTTCATCAGGTCGGGGTGTTCGGGCTGTATGCCGGTGTCAATTACGGCGACGATAACATCGGAACCGCCGGTGGTGAGGTCCCACGCTTTAGGTAGATTGATCCCGCTGACCGATGAGGAATAGTGCCATTGTTTGACGTACTCGGGATCATTTGGGATTGCGGTCGGCCACATGATCCGGTCGGGCTCGGCATATTCAATATTGGGGTTTTGATTCAGTTGCTCGATAACCGCTTTGAGGTCGCTTTGAGCGGGTACTTTTAGAATATGGGTGTCGTTAGCACTGGGTCGGACATACTGTACATCGGCATCAACCATTTGCTGCAATTGAGTGGCGCTGTTGCTGGCCGATACTTCGGCAAGCATCATTGGACTGTCGGTACGGTATTTGACGATGATCTGATCGGTTAGAGGCTCGTTGTTTTGAGCGAAAACTGGGCTGCTGGCGATTAGCACAGCCAGCGCGGTAGGTATGATTCTCATCTTTCGTCCTTGGTTAATTATTATTGTGAGGTAGGTAGTTGTTCAAATTCAACTTTTCACAATTAATAGTTGTTGTGCAGACGGAACAATGAGAATTCGGGGGGAGATCTAAAAAAGAATTTTCTATTTCAAAAGGTTAACTTGAAAACGCGACATACGGCAGGGTTATATTTCGGTGTCAATAGATTGCCCTGGTCGATACTTCTGCATTTGTGTCTATTGAGCAATGCTTTATGTCGGTAAGAGGTCGTCAAACAGATTGTCGTTAAAGGGAGTATGCAAAAAAGGCGAATGGTTAATCTTCGCCTTTTTAATTTCAATTTCTATTTAGTCTCTTGCGGTCGATTATCCCGGAATCCCCCTTCACGGCGCCTTATCAGGATCGCTGACAGTGTCAGCGACCACAGCACGTAAAAATACAAAGGCCAGTTGCCCAGCGTTGTATAAGGTGTCAGCCCTTCAGTCAGTGTTACCGTTGCTCTTAATACAGCCGTTTCAAATTGAGGCAGCTGGTCGGTTATTTGGCCTGTATGGTCGACAATAGCGGTTACACCGGTGTTGGTTGCCCTCAGCAGGGGTTTGCCAAGTTCCAGAGCGCGCATCTGAGCGATTTCCATATGCTGGAATGGCCCTATCGAGGTGCCAAACCAGGCATCATTAGAGAGGGTCAGTAGTAGATCAGTATCAATGTTCACATTTTGTCTGACTTGTTCGCTGAAGGCGATTTCGTAGCACAAGGCTGGTGCAATGGAGTACCCGTTAGCTTCGAGGTTTGGCTGAACGAAGTCACCGCGACTGAATGAAGACATCGGCAAGTTAAAAAGCGGTGCGATAGGGCGCAACAGATCACCAAACGGGACAAATTCACCGAAAGGCAATAAGTGGTGCTTGCTGTAACGGGTGGCTTTATCGTACTGATATGGACCGTCGGTATTGATCCCTAGTGCAAGAATATTATTAAAATATTCGCCGCCTTCTTTTTGGTCGAGAACACCGGTGATGACGGTGCTGTTATTACTGCGCGCAGCACTGTCGAGGTTCTGTAAAAAGGTTGGCAAGTGCGCTTCTAAGGCCGGGATTGCCGCTTCAGGCCAGACAATCAGATCCGCATCCCAGTTCTCGCGGCTGAGATCGGTGTATTTCATCAGGGTCGGCCAGCGCTGGCTGGGCAGCCACTTGAGCTCTTGCGGTACATTGCCCTGAATTAGGGCGACCTCAACATTTTTTTCGGGATCGGAGCTGACCCACTGAACGGAACCCGCCAGCCAGATCAGTCCCGTGAGCATAGCCGGAACCAGCAAGGGCCTCCAGTTACGACTACACCCGGCCGCGACAAAACCACCACAGCCCAAGACCAGTGCCAGGGTGATCCCCTGAACGCCCAATACAGGGGCAATGGCTGCTAACGGGCTGTTGATTTGGCCGTAGCCCATCCATAACCAGGGAAACCCTGTGAATGCCCATCCTCGGAGCCAGTCCAGCAACAGCCAGATCACCGGCCCGCTTAACAGCAGCTGGTGGAAGGGACGATTGCGGTTAAAGCGGTTATACAAGGCGCCGAAAGCGGCGGGATATAAGGCCAGGTAGCTGATCAGTGACAGCATTAAAAAGAGGCTGGCAATCTTTGGCATTCCGCCAAAGGTGTCAATGCTGACATGTACCCAGCTGATCCCGGTGGCGAATAGCCCTAAACCCCATAAAAAACCGATTAAACCTGAGCGCTTAGTGCTCTGGTTTTGCAATAACCCGAGAAATAAAACAATAGAGACCGGGGCCAGCAGCCAGTAGTTATAGGGTGCAAATGAGAGTGTGGCGAGTGCACCGGCCGGAACGGCCAGAAACAGCCGTCCCAACGAGTGGAATGATTTTTTTGTCATCATTAAGGAGTGGTTGTCGGTTGATGCGCTTCGTGGGGAACCGTTACCTGTAATTGGATAATCCGGCGGTTATCGGCAGAAGTCACCTTAAAGGAATAACCATCTAACTCTACAATTTCACCGCGGGAAGGTAAATGGCCAAAGCTGGTCATCACGAGGCCACCGATGGTATCCACTTCCTCATCACTGAACGTGGTTTGGAATAAATTGTTAAAGTCTTCAATGGTTGCCAGTGCTTTTACCGCATAGGTATGTTTACTTAACTGACGAATATCCTCTTCTTCCTCGTCGTCGAATTCGTCCTCGATTTCGCCAACGATTTGTTCAAGAATATCTTCAATGGTGATGACCCCTGACACCCCGCCAAATTCATCAACAACGATAGCCATGTGATAGCGCTCTTCTCGGAACTCTTTCAGCAGGCGATCGACGCGCTTACTTTCCGGCACAACAACCGCCGGACGCAGCACTTTTTCCATGTCGAATGGCTCACTTGTCGGTAGCAGGTAGCGCAGCAAATCTTTCGCCAGCAGAATACCTTCGACATGATCCTTGTCATCACTGATAACAGGGTAACGTGAGTGTTGGGCGTCAACAATTAAATCAATCAGATCTTCTAACTTCTGAGAACGTTCAATGGTTGTGATCTGAGATCGCGGGATCATGATGTCACGAACACGCATCTCTGATATTTCCATCACACCTTCGAGCATGTCTCGGGTGTCGTGATCAATCAGATCGTTTTCTTCCGAGTCACGGAATACTTCGACCAACTCTTCGCGATTTTGTGGTTCGCCTTGAAACAGTTGACCGATACGTTCAAAGAAGGACTTTCTACTCGGACCTTCAGAATTTTGGGGGTTATCTTCGTTCATTAGTTATCAGCAAAGTGTTTTCTTTGTTAGTTAAGTGGAATCATCCACGAAAATGTTGCACGTCAATACAAACGGGCAACGGCTATCTGTGATGTTACAGTTTTTCTTCGGCATACGGATCGGTAAAACCCATCTTTACCATAATTTCCGTTTCCAAAGACTCCATCTCTTCTGCTTCATCGTCTTCTATATGATCATAACCTAGCAGATGAAGACTGCCGTGTACAACCATATGTGCCCAATGGGCATTTAGCGGTTTATTCTGTTCAGCCGCTTCTTTTTCAACAACCTGACGACAAATAATTAAGTCGCCTAGCAGATCCAGCTCTATTCCAGGAGGGGCATCAAATGGAAAAGATAATACATTGGTTGATTTATCTTTGCCGCGATACTCATGGTTTAACGCATGGCTTTCTTCTTCGTCAACTAAACGAATGGTGACTTCTGCATCAGCTTGAAATGGTGTGACGGCGGCGTCTAACCAGCACTGGAACTCAACCTCGCTAGGCAGGCCTTCTTGGCTTTCTGTGGCGTGTTGCAGATCTAGATAAATTGCCATTAGTTACTCTGTTCTGTTTTAGCCTGGTTGGGCGTAGCTTGGGTTACTGTCGGCTGTGCTAGCTGTTCGTCAAGATGACTACGTTGTTCACGGTGCCTTTGTTCAGTCAGTTTCTTTTGTTTCTGATCTTCGTTTTCCCAGATTTCATAAGCGTGAACGATACGTGCGACAACGGGGTGGCGTACGACATCATCGGCCAGGAAAAAGTTGAAGCTTATTTCATCGACATCGGCCAGTACTTCAATGGCATGACGAAGGCCTGAACGTGCCCCCCGCGGTAAATCAATCTGGGTCACGTCACCGGTGATCACGGCGCGTGAATTAAAGCCGATACGGGTCAGGAACATTTTCATCTGTTCTACCGTGGTATTCTGACTTTCATCCAAAATGATAAAGGCATCATTTAAGGTGCGCCCGCGCATATATGCTAATGGAGCCACTTCAATAACGTTTCGTTCAATTAATTTTTCGACTCGTTCAAAACCGAGCATTTCAAACAATGCATCGTAGAGCGGACGCAGGTACGGATCGACTTTCTGGCTTAAATCACCAGGCAGGAAGCCGAGTTTTTCTCCGGCTTCAACCGCTGGACGAGTCAGTAGAATACGGCGGACTTCCTGACGCTCCAGTGCATCGACGGCGGCAGCAACGGCAAGATAGGTTTTACCGGTTCCGGCAGGGCCGACACCAAAGGTGATGTCGTGGGTCACCATGTTGGCAATGTACTGAGCCTGGTTCGGCGTCCGCGGCTTGATCAACCCTTTTTTGGTTTTGATGTGGATCTCTTTGCCGTAAGGAATAGAAGACTCTGTGCTTTGCTCTAAAACACCCGACTCTTTGATCGCTAAATGGATTTGATCCGGCTCAATATCCGGGGTGGTTGTGTTTGCCGACCCACTGCGAACCGGGGCGGTATCGACATACAGGTTTTTGATGATTTCGGCTGTCGGTCGGGCGGTATGGGGCAGCCCGACAACACTGAAGCTGTTGCTACGGTGGTTGATTTCAACCCCCAGACGACGCTCTAATTGTTTGATATTATCGTCGAAAGGGCCACAAAGACTGGAAAGGCGCTGGTTGTCGGCGGGTTCCAGATTAAACTCTACAGTGATAATTTTACTCAAGATTTGCCTCTCATTGAGGTCGCCCGGCGAGCGGGCAACCATATTTTTCAGGGCATGCGTCCTACTGGTTATGTTCAGACATACGTTAGACGCAGGTCTTACTACGGAGTATATACGCCAACACCCAATTCATCTTCTTTACGTGCTTTGTCCATCACCTCTGCCGGTGATATCGCAACACGAAGGTTCATTTCGGCTTCTGTACGTACCAGCTCTCCGCGCAGAGAGTTGGTGAACACGTCAGTGATCTTCACATCAACAAACTGGCCGATGAGATCGGCCGAGCCTTCAAAGTTGACCACTCGGCTGTTTTCAGTCCGGCCACGAAGCTCCATGATGTTCTTTTTCGAAGGACCTTCAACCAGAATACGCTGCTCAGTACCAAGCATTTGGCGCGAGTAACGCATTGCCTGAGTATTGATCTGTTGTTGCAGTTCATACAAGCGTTGTTTTTTCACCTCTTCTGGCAGATCACACGGATAATCCGCTGCCGGCGTACCTGGACGCGCAGAGAAGATAAAGCTGAAGCTCATATCAAAATCAATCTCACGGATTAGCTTCATGGTGTCCTGGAAGTCCTGATCGCTCTCTCCCGGGAAAGCAACAATAAAGTCAGAACTGATCGTAATGCCCGGACGCGCTTTCACCAGCTTGCGGATTTTTGACTTGTACTCAAGGGCCGTATGCGGACGCTTCATCATTGTCAGAATACGGTCTGAACCACTTTGCACCGGCAGGTGAAGGAAGCTAACCAGCTCAGGCGTGTCTTTGTAGACTTCAATAATATCGTCAGTGAACTCGATAGGGTGACTGGTGGTATAACGAATACGGTCGATACCATCAATTGCAGCCACTAAACGGAGCAGCTCGGCAAACGTGGCGATTTCACCTTCATAGGTATTACCACGGTAGGCATTGACGTTTTGGCCAAGAAGGTTGACTTCGCGAACACCTTGTTCAGCAAGCTGTGCAACTTCGTACAGTACGTCATCGAGTGGACGGCTGACTTCTTCTCCGCGAGTATAAGGTACTACACAGTAGGTACAGTATTTTGAACAACCTTCCATGATCGATACAAATGCGGTTGCACCATCAGCACGGGGCTCGGGCAGGTTATCGAACTTCTCAATCTCAGGGAAAGAAATATCCATAACCGGCGAGTGAGTAGATTGAGAATCCTTAATCATCTGTGGCAGGCGGTGCAGGGTTTGCGGGCCAAAAATAACGTCAACAAATGGCGCACGCTTGCGAATTGAATCGCCTTCCTGAGTTGCTACACAGCCACCGACGCCTATCACAAGATCAGGCTTTTTATCTTTTAATGTTTTCCAGCGACCTAGCTGGTGGAAAACTTTCTCTTGTGCCTTTTCACGGATAGAGCAGGTGTTAAGCAGCAGAACATCTGCTTCTTCTGGAACTTCCGTAAGCTCGAAGCCATTGGCAGCATTAAGAAGATCGGCCATTTTTGATGAATCGTATTCGTTCATCTGGCAGCCCCAGGTTTTAATCAGCAGTTTCTTAGCCATGTCTAACTCTTCGCTCGTAGTGTTTATTCATTGCATTCAACATTGCATCTAGCGTTGTGTTGCTATTGGTAACTGTGCTCTCTGTGGCCGTTACCAATAGCAAGCCGCATATTGTACTGCTTTACGTTCTGTCTGACTAGATCATCACCACCCCGAATAAAATGTGGTTATGGAGATATCCCGCTTTCCCTTAGAATAAATAGACAGTCGAGGTAGAATAGCGACAGCCAAACAAAGAGATATGAGCATGGAACAGTTTGATGTAGTGATTGCCGGTGGTGGTATGGTGGGTGCCGCGACCGCATTGGGGTTAGCACAGCAAGGGCTGACCGTCGCCGTTTTAGAAGGACAGGCTCCGGAATCGTTTGACCGACAGCAAGCGATGGATCTGCGTGTCTCGGCCATCTCCCCCCATTCTGTCGCCTTACTGACGCGCCTCGGCGCGTGGGACAGCATCATGCAGATGCGAGTCTGCCCGTTCAAGCGTCTGGAAACCTGGGATCAGCCAGAATGCCGTATCCGGTTTAATGCCGACGAGATGAAGATGGAACGGCTGGGCTTCATTGTTGAGAACCGGGTTATTCAGCTTGGACTGTGGCAACAATTTTCGTCTTACCCCAACTTAACCTTATTGTGTCCGGCACGTATGGTTCACTCAAATACCTGTGAAAAGGGTTATCAGGTCGAGCTGGATGATGGTCGCCAGATACAGACTACGTTATTAGTGGGGGCCGATGGGGCGAATTCACAGGTTCGTCAGCAAGCAGGAATTGGGGTCACAGCCTGGGACTATCGCCAGCACTGCATGCTCATCAATGTAGAAACCGAGTTGCCGCAACAAGATATTACCTGGCAATGGTTTACCCCTCGCGGCCCTCGCTCGTTCTTACCGCTGCCGGGCCATCAGGGTTCGCTGGTCTGGTATGACAGCCCTAAGCGAATTAAACAGTTAAGCTCAATGTCTCAGCAGCAGTTGCAAGCGGAGGTTGAAACGCATTTCCCTGCCGATCTAGGGGGCGTCAAGGTACTCAATTGGGGAAGTTTTCCGCTAACCCGCCGTCATGCTCAGCGCTATTTTAAACCCGGCGTCGTTTTACTGGGGGATGCCGCCCATACCATCAATCCGTTAGCCGGCCAGGGCGTTAACCTTGGTTTTAAAGATGTCGATGCATTGCTGCATGAAATAGAAAAAGCCGGAAAAGAGTGGGCCCGAACATCGGTACTGCAAGCGTATGAATGTCGTCGTCGTCCTGACAACCTGCTGATGCAAGGCGGGATGGACGTATTCTACGCCACCTTCAGCAACTCGTTATTCCCGATCACGCTAATCCGCAATATTGGCCTCAAAGTAGCCGAGCATACCGGACCGATAAAAAAACAGGTACTGAAATACGCGATGGGAATGTAATACGTTGTGAAAGAAAAAGAAAAAGCCGAATGTCATAAAACATTCGGCTTAACAACCAGAGAGATACGATCATTTTTTAGGTTGTAAAAACGTTTTTGCTGCCATAATTATACAGCAGACAAAAGAAAACCCACCAAAGGTGGGTTTCTAGAGATGGTGCGGAAGGAGAGACTTGAACTCTCACACCTTGCGGCGCCAGAACCTAAATCTGGTGCGTCTACCAATTCCGCCACTTCCGCATACTTATCGTACTCAACTGAAAACCAGTCAGAACGCAAAGTAAAATATGGCAGGGCTACCTGGATTCGAACCAGGGGATGGCGGCATCAAAAGCCGCTGCCTTACCGCTTGGCGATAGCCCTACAGGTTTTATCTTAAACAGATAAAAGAATAAGTCACAG
>NZ_JBVCPH010000024.1:0-51628 GCF_057456235.1 Photobacterium sp.
AAGTTGAAGCATAAATTGACTGTGCCAATATCATTCCTCTGCAGGAATCATACTGTTCGGTCACTCAGTTCATTGATAAATCTTTCGACTTAACTTTTTCACGAGTGCCCACACAGATTGCATGGTCAAATTGTTAAAGAACGTTGACTAACACATTGTGTCAGTCAGGCAGCGAATCTTACGCGCCTTTAATTTTAAGTCAAGAAGTTTTTTTAATTTACTGAAAAACCCTTCTTAACCTACCCCCGCGAACTTAAAGTTAAAACTTTAACGTTTTCACCTTCATCGCTGAGCAGGACGGCCATTCTAGACAAAAACAGTAGCGTGTCAAGCACCCATTTTAGCTGTTTTTGTTAACCTTCCTATTTACCTACAAGTTATACACAGCTTATAAATAACTTACTAAGCTCGCATACTCCCTGCTGGTGTGGCGGCATTATAGGGAACCATTCAAGCATGGCAACTCTTTTTTGTTGTTTATATCCCACTTGATGATATTTCCAGCCAAACAGGCCAAAACCAACAAAAAACCATCAAAGTTAGAGTCGGGTATTCTGGAGCTCAGGAGAATCGTCGTTAATACCCGATTTAACTACGTGGATTATGGTATCCAAGCTCAGAACAGCACTTAAGCTTAGTCTATTATCGGCAGGTTGTTTCTTAATAAAGAGACATACAAGAAAAAGTAGTAGTCAGAAAGCTCCTGACTACCTAAAGAAGATCAGTCAATGGCGACAATAAAGAAAGGATTCAGTAAATCTTCACGGTGATAATACAGCGGTTCACCCGTTAATTGATTAACAGTCGCTCCCGCACTTTCAGCCACGCATTGACCCGCAGCGGTATCCCACATCATTGTAGGACCTAAACGAGGGTAGTATTGAGCCCGACCTTCAGCAACCAGACAGAACTTCAATGATGAGCCGACTTCTGTCATTTTGTATTCCCCGAGCTGTTCCAGATAACTCGCCATATCCTGACTTGGGTGAGAGCGGCTACCCACAACGGTTGGCACTGTTGCTGGCCGCACTTTGATCTGATCTCGACCCGCTTTAGTTTGGAGCCATGCATTTTTTCCATCAGCCAACCAGCTTTTGTCTAGCGCTGGAGCATGAACAATCGCCAGAACCGGTTTACCTTCTTTTATTAGGGCAATATTAACGGTGAACTCACCATTCTGACGCAAGAACTCTTTTGTGCCATCTAATGGATCCACCAGCCAGAATGACGACCAGTGTTGCCGTTCCGGCCAAGGAGTATGAGCTGACTCTTCTGATAAGATAGGGATATCAGGGGTTAGCGACATGAGTCGCTCTACTATAATAGTATTTGCCGCAATATCAGCTTCAGTCACCGGACTGCTATCCGCTTTTTCTTCAACCTGAACATTTGCATGGTAACGATCCATGATCGCTTTTCCGGCATCTAAAGCAATGCCATAGATAGATTCGAGCAGTGCACTCACCAGCGGCTCCTTTTATTAGCGGATAATTTGACGTTCTTTCAATGAACACAAGGACAATTCAACCAACTCTGTTACCGACTTATCACCCGCCTGCAAATGAATTTCCGGATGTTCTGGTGCCTGATATTCAGAATCAATCCCCGTGAACTGCTTAATTTCACCTGCTCGGGCTTTTTTATACAACCCTTTGGGATCACGCTTCTCACATTCACCTAATGGAGTATCAACGAAGACTTCAAGAAACTCCCCTTCAGGGAGTAATTCACGCACTAACTGACGTTCTTCTCTATGAGGTGAAATGAAAGCTGTCAGTACAATCAATCCCGCATCAGCCATTAATTTAGCGACTTCGCCAATCCGGCGGATATTTTCACGGCGATCTTCTGATGAGAATCCGAGATCACGGCACAAACCATGACGTACATTATCACCGTCTAATAGATAGGTATGGTAACCCAGCTCAGCTAAACGGCTCTCTAACGCTCCGGCAACCGTTGACTTACCGGCACCGCTTAAACCGGTAAACCACATCACACAGGGTTTCTGTTTTTTCTGATCAGAACGATATGCTTTATCAATATTATGGCTGTGCCATACCACATTTTCATTGTCTTGAGGTTGAATAATGGCGGTCATAACAAACTCCGTTCCATGACGCTGTATTTAATAATAGGATTTAAAATGGAAATAATAGTGGGATTAACGTGAGAACAACCACGGAGTACACCACTGAAATCGGGAAACCGATACGCAGATAATCTTTCAGTCTGTAATTCCCGACACTGTAAACCAGCAAATTCGTCTGATAGCCATAAGGAGAAATAAAGCTCGCACTGGCACCAAATAAAACGGCCATAATAAAAGGCATAGGATCTGCACCGTACCCCATCGCCAGGCTGTAACTGATAGGAAATGATAACGCCGCGGCGGCATTGTTCGTCACCAGCTCAGTTAATACCAAGGTCAACAGATAGACGGCAATTAAAGCACCATACATCCCCCAACCATTAAATGAGGTCATCAACAGGTTACCCATACGTTCAGATAACCCGCTGGAGATCATTAACTGTGCCAGTGATAACGCAGATCCGACAATAACGACTATATCTATCGGGAATTGACGCCTTAGCTCAGTAAAAGAGATAACACCGGTTGCTAATAAAAGTAAGATGTAAGCTGTCAGGCCCTTAATGATTGGAAGTACATCCGATAAAGCAGCAAGGATCACGGCCATAAATCCTGCCAGCACAGCCAGGCTTTTCGTACTATCAAGACGTGCACTGGAATCTAGACCATTGACCAGAACGAACTCACGGTTCAGCTTTCGCCTTTTCTCGTGAAAGCTCTTGCCCGGCACGATAATTAATGTATCACCAGCATGTAATTCAATATTTCCCAAACCGCCAGCCAGACGTTCATGGCCACGTCGAATAGCCACTACGACCGCATCGAACTGTTCCCGAAACTTAACACTCTTTAACGTCTTGCCCCGGATACCCGCAGAATGACTGACAATCACTTCCATC
This sequence comes from Photobacterium sp., assembly GCF_057456235.1. Lineage (NCBI taxonomy): Bacteria > Pseudomonadati > Pseudomonadota > Gammaproteobacteria > Vibrionales > Vibrionaceae > Photobacterium > Photobacterium sp. Next base: position 2,992 of record NZ_JBVCPH010000024.1, read on the forward strand.
ATGGTCTGGCCATTAAGGTGGTGCTGACCAAATAGTTGCAGTCCTTTGATTTCTTGCAATGTTGTCACGCTTTCCACATCACCGCAAAACAACAAAGTATCACCAGCCTGGAGCTTGGTATCCGGACATACCGGTGCAATCGTCTTCCCGTCACGCAGTAATTCAGCCAAAAACAGGCGACGAAGTGCCCGAAGGCCATTTTCCGTGACGGTTTTACCCACTAATGGAGTCCCTCCCTCAACTCTGGCTTCCAGAAAATAGGGTAATTCATCCTGGGCGCTGTCATCGTAGCTGGGTAAAAAATGGCTTAACGGGATTAAGATAGTCAAACCAATCAGTAACACTGCCAGGCCAATGCCTGTGGGGGCAAAGAAGCCCAGGCTGGGTAAGCCGACATCTTCTACGAAGCTATTTATAATGAGGTTGGTTGATGTACCAATCAGGGTCAAAGTGCCACCTAAAATAGCGGCATAAGAAAGCGGGATCAGCAACTTAGACGGAGCATGACGCTGATTGCGTTTAACCGCGCCAATTAACGACACAACAACGGCGGTATTATTGGTAAACGACGAAAGAAAAGCCGTTGATAAACCTAATTTTGCCACCACTGATGAGTGCCCGCCCTCAGAAATCTGCCGCCCGACCCAGCTGATCAGGCGCGTTTTTTCAAGAGCAATGGAAGCAAGGATCAGTAATACCAGTGTTAACAGTGACGAATTAGTAAAATTGCCTGCCAGCGCCGGCAGATCAATCATCCCGGTCTGGAATCCAACAAACGCCGCCCCTGCAAACAAATAAGCGGGTTTGATCCGTGTGGTTAATAGACAGGTTACTATCACCATCAACATGGCGAGCACCATCCCTTGCTCCCAGCCCATGTTCATTACCCCAGTAACCTACTGATATCGTTCGTACCCCAATGTGGGAAATGTTTACGAATTAAGGCATTAAGTTCTAGCTCAAAAGCACTAAAGTCATGGTGTTTCGCCGTTGATTCAGCGAGTGCTTCACAGACCATGCCAGCACCAACCGTCACATTCGTTAAACGGTCAATGATAATAAATCCGCCGGTATCCATGCAGTTTTTATAAGCATCAACAGCAATGGCTTCATTAAGGACAACTTCACACAAGCCAATACCATTCAAAGGTAAAGCCTCAACTGCAAAGGTCTCAAGATTATTGATATCCACCTGGTGGCGAATAGTCTGTACCGAGCCGACCGTTTTTTTGCCAGCAACTTTTATATCGTACTGGCGCCCGGCTTCTAATGGCGCTTCAGCCATCCAGACAATATCGGCTAACAGATGATTACTCAGCGGTACATCGTCATTAATCGCGACAATGGTATCGCCACGGCTGATATCAATTTCATCGTTCAGCGTAAGCGTCACCGCCTGACCGGGATGAGCTTCAGGCAGATCGCCATCAAAAGTAACGATACGGTTGATAGTTGACGTTTTACCTGACGGCAGCGCTTTGATCTCATCACCTACTTTCACTACGCCAGAGGCAACAGTGCCGGCGAAACCACGGAAATCTAAGTGAGGACGATTGACATATTGCACCGGGAAACGAAAATCACCGGATTCGCGTTCCTGACCGAAATCCACGTTTTCTAATAGCGCCAGCAGGGAATCCCCCTCGTACCAAGGTGTTTTATCACTCAGGTTTACCACATTGTCGCCATCGAGTGCCGAAAGCGGCACTAACTGAATATCAAGGTCGGCATTAAGCTTATCGGCAAATGCCAGGTATTCCTCGCGGATCTGCTCATAGCGAACTTGATCAAAATCAACCAGATCCATTTTGTTAATCGCAACAATAAAATGGCGGATCCCCAGCAAACTGGCGATATACGAATGGCGGCGAGTCTGATCCAATACCCCTTTACGCGCATCAATTAAGATCACTGCAACATCACAAGTCGATGCACCCGTAGCCATGTTACGGGTATACTGCTCATGCCCTGGCGTGTCGGCAATAATGAATTTACGTTTTTTGGTCGAAAAATAACGGTAAGCAACATCAATGGTGATGCCCTGCTCCCGCTCCGCCTGCAGGCCATCGACCAGCAGAGCCAGATCCGGCTTATCGCCCGTTGTACCTATTTTCTGGCTGTCCGTATGAATTGCCGCTAACTGATCTTCATAAATTTGATGAGAATCATGCAGCAGACGACCAATCAGGGTACTTTTACCGTCATCCACTGAGCCGCAGGTTAAAAATCTAAGTAGAGATTTGTTGTGGTGCTGGTCAAGATACGCTTCAATGCCTAACTCAGCGACTTGTTGTTCTATCGTACTGTTCATTTGTCTTTCCTTAGAAATAACCCTGACGCTTCTTCAATTCCATCGATCCAGACTGATCATGGTCAATCGCCCGCCCCTGACGCTCACTCGATGTCGCCACCAGCATTTCTTCAATAATACCCGTTAAGGTATTCGCTTCCGACTCGATAGCACCGGTTAGCGGATAACACCCCAGCGTTCTGAAACGAACACTTTTATGCTCTATTTTCTCGCCTGGCAGCAGTGTCATGCGATCATCATCAGCCATGATTAACATGCCATCACGATCGACCACCGGACGCACAGCCGACAGATAAAGCGGGACGATTTCAATATTTTCTAAATAGATGTATTGCCAGATATCCAGCTCGGTCCAGTTTGATAACGGGAAAACACGGATGCTTTCACCTTTATTGATCTGGCCGTTATAGGTTTTCCATAGCTCCGGACGCTGGTTTTTCGGATCCCAGGTATGGTTCTTATCGCGGAATGAATACACCCGCTCTTTGGCACGGGATTTCTCTTCATCACGACGGGCCCCGCCAAATGCCGCATCAAAACCATACTTGTCCAGAGCCTGCTTCAATCCCTGAGTTTTCATGATATCGGTATGCTTCGACGATCCGTGCTCAAAGGGGCTGATCCCCATAGCTAACCCTTCAGGGTTTTTGTGAACCAGCAGGTCAAAGCCATATTTCTTGGCGGCGTGATCGCGAAACTCAATCATTTCGCGAAATTTCCAGTCAGTATCAACATGCAGCAAAGGAAATGGGATCTTGCCCGGATAGAATGCCTTTCGCGCTAAGTGCAACATGACCGATGAGTCTTTCCCGATGGAATACATCATCACAGGGTTATCAAACTCAGCAGCTACTTCACGGATAATATGAATACTTTCCGCTTCAAGTTGCTTGAGGTGAGTTAATCGTTTTGGATCCATTACTCTCTCCATGCTATGCCAACCTTACTACTGCTGATTGCTGTAGTTGCTGTTCCTGCTTTCCGAACCAATGTAATTTTTCTGATAATTTCACCACTTCTCCCACAACAATAAGCGCAGGTGATGCGGCATTCTGCGCCAGCTGCTCAAGTTCACTCAGCTGACCTTTGAGGACTTTCTGCGTTTTCTGCGTCCCCCTTTCAATAATTGCAACAGGTGTATCGCTGGCCCGGCCATGTTCCAGTAGCTGTTGCTGGATATGACCGGATTTCATCAGCCCCATATAAATGACCAAAGTCTGTTTGCCACGAGCTAACGTCGACCAGTCAAGCTGATCGCTATCAGGTTTAAGATGCCCGGTTATGAACAGTGCGCTCTGGGCATGATCGCGATGAGTCAGCGGAATACCCGCATAGGCTGTTGCTCCGGCGGCGGCAGTAATGCCAGGTACCACCTGGAAAGGAATGCCAGCGTCAAACAACACTTCAAGCTCTTCGCCACCGCGGCCAAAAACAAAAGGATCACCGCCTTTCAGCCGCACAACACGTTTGCCCTGCCGGGCATACTGAACAATCAATTGATTGGTTTGTTCTTGCGGCACACTGTGAAAGCCCGCTTTTTTCCCGACACAGACCTGCTCGGCATCACGACGCACTAAGTCCATCACTTCGTCTGAAACTAAGTAGTCGTAAAGCACGACATCCGCCTGCTGCATCAGTTGCAGTGCGCGCAGCGTTAGCAAGCTTGCATCACCAGGACCGGCACCAATCAGTGCCACCTGGCCCTGAGGAGCATCCGACGTCGAAAGCTCAACCAGCGCCTGTTCGGCTTGCTGTTCTTGTCCCGCAGCCACTAACTCGGAGAAACGCCCATCAAAGGCTTTTTCCCAGAACTGTCTGCGGGCAGAGAAAGAGGTAACGGTCTTGGCGAGTTGGTTACGAAAACGTCCGGCAATGGTTGCCATTTTGCCGAGGTGCTGCGGCAGTATGACTTCAAGTTTTTCGCGAATTAAACGCGCAAGCACGGGGGCTTTGCCTGACGACGAGATCGCCACAATAATGGGTGACCGATCAACAATGGACGGGACAATGAAACTGCAGCGCTGCGTATCGTCGACTACGTTTACTAATACTTGGCGCTGATTTGCCGATTGATAGACCAATGCATTGACCGATTTACGTTCAGTCGCCGCAATAGCCAGAAAAATGCCATCAAGGTGTGACGGTTCAAATTCATCGGCGACATGGGTAATTTGGTGTTGCTGAACAGCTTGCTGGAACTGGTTATTCAATACTGGCGCAATTACGCGAACATCGGCTCCCGCTTTCAACAACATTCGGGTTTTACGCCATGCCACATCATTACCCCCTACAACGAGGCAGGGACGACGTTTCAAATCCGCAAAAATTGGCAAGTAATCCATTTCCAGTGCTCTCAATATTATCAACTTCACTTGCACTATAGATGGAGCGGGATATTACTTGAAATTCTAAAATATCATTTTTTATTCCAAAAAGTTTGAGCGATTGAAAAACCAGTCAATTGTGCAGGAGGAAACTTAATGGACAGAGAAAAGAAGCCAGAATAACGATGATCACAACAGAATGGGGCAAGGCATAGCAATGAACCAGACTCATCAGGATTAACTTAATGCCCTTTTAGATGAAATATCGACAAGTAAATCCTCATCAACGTCGACTTAAAGACAGCCAATGAGCCTAAATACGCGATTTAAAGCACAATAAATTAAGAAGTTACCGTCATCACCCACATATTTTTGATACCTTTAGCACACTTTCCCGTGTCTATTTTCCCTGGAGAAAATCATGAAATTATCTGCCAAGCCACTGTCAATTGCAGTACTGGGTGGTCTGCTAGCGCTGGCGGGTCCGGCCACTGCAGAAACCATCAAATTACGGATTCTGGAAACCACCGATATCCATACCAATGTGATGGATTATGATTACTACAAAAATAAGCCAACGCAAAAAACAGGTCTTGTCCGTACCGCAACATTAGTAAAACAAGCCCGAGCTGAAGTGACTAACAGCGTATTAGTTGATAATGGTGATCTGCTTCAGGGCAGCCCGATGGGCGATTACATGGCAGATAAAGGGATCAAGCCTGGTGAGGTTCATCCTGTTTATAAGGCGATGAACTTATTAAACTACGATGTCGGTAATCTGGGAAACCACGAGTTCAACTATGGTCTGGCTTTCTTAAAAGAATCCCTTAATGACGCGGCATTTCCTTACATCAATGCGAACGTGATTGACCTGAAAACAGGTAAAAACATGTTCACGCCTTACATCATCAAACCTCATACCTTTAAAGACACTGATGGGATGGCGCATGAAATAAAAATCGGTTATATCGGTTTTGTTCCTCCGCAAATCCTGATTTGGGATAAGAAAAACCTGGAAGGCAAAGTAGAAGCCAGAGATATCAAACAAACGGCTGAGAAATTTGTTCCGCAAATGAAAGCTGAAGGGGCTGATGTTATCATCGCTATTCCGCATTCCGGGGTGTCGGCAGACCCATACAAAGTCATGGCCGAAAACTCAGTGTATTACCTCACCGAAGTGGAAGGCATTGATGCCATTGCCTTTGGCCATTCCCATGCCGTATTCCCAAGTAAAAGCTTCGAAAAACTGCCCAATGCCGACATTGAAAAAGGCACGATTAATGGTGTCGCTGCCGTTATGCCCGGCCGCTGGGGCGATCATCTGGGGGTGATGGATCTGGTACTGGATAAGCAAGGTGATACTTGGGCAGTCACCAACGCACAAACTGAAGCTCGCCCGATCTATGATAAATTTGATAAAAAGCCATTAGTTGAAGCGGATGAAGCGCTGGTTAAAGCAGTCAGCGGTGAGCACGCGGCAACCCGTACATTCGTTAACCAGCCAATTGGTAAAGCCAGCGATGTGATGTACAGCTTCTTGGCACTGGTCCAGGACGATCCAACGGTTCAGATTGTTAACCTTGCACAAAAAGATTATGTCGAACGCTTTATTCAGGGGGATCCGGATCTGGACGGCACTCCGGTACTTTCTGCTGCAGCCCCCTTTAAAGCCGGCGGTCGAGGTAACGATCCAAGCAACTTTACGGAAGTAGAGGCTGGCCAGCTGACTTTCCGTAATGCCGCCGATCTCTACCTTTACCCGAATACCTTAGTGGCAATGAAAGTCACCGGCAAAGAAGTGAAAGAGTGGCTGGAATGCTCTGCCGCCCAATTTAATCAAATCGACCTGACCAGCACCGCCCAACAAGGCCTTATTAACTGGGAAGGTTTCCGCACCTACAACTTCGATGTTATGGAAGGGGTTGAGTACGGTATCGATGTCTCACAACCCGCACGTTATGATGGCAACTGTAAGCGTATTAATGGCCAGGCAGAGCGGATAAAAGGCTTAAGCTTTAACGGTCGGCCGGTTGATCCTCAGCAGCCATTTATCATCGCAACCAATAACTACCGCGCTTATAGCGGTAAGTTTGCCGGTACTGGTGAGCAGTTCGTCGCTTTTGCTTCTCCTGATGAAAACCGCACGGTCGTTGCTGATTACATCAGCCGGATCAGCAAAGAAAAAGGCCAGGTTGTACCCAATGCTGATAACAACTGGCACTTCACTCCACTGAAGAGTGATCACAAGCTGAACATCACTTTTGAAACCTCGCCAAGTGAAAAAGCAGCTAAGTTCATCAAAGAGAAAAGCCTGTATCCAATGACACCAACAGGTACCGATAAAGTTGGCTTTGCCATTTATCAACTGGATCTGCAGACAAAATAAGGCCTCATTCAGCCTGATAATGATACAGATAAAATACCGTAGCCTAGACTGCGGTATTTTTTTGCTATGATGCCAGTAAGGCTAATTAACCAGATCTCCAAGATGAAAGATGTACTGAATCATTTTCTCCAGCAGTTAGGGGGCAGCAGCGATGCCACCCAAATGGCAACAGATCAAGCCAAACTGCTCGAACTGCCGACTCGTCACATACTGCTTAATCAAGGCGAAACCCCCAGCGAGTGTTATTTCTTATTAGAGGGTGTTTGTCATGCCTGCTATCTCACCGAAGATGGACGTCAGTACAGCAAGGAATTTTACTGGGATCAGGATGTGCTGATTGGCTTTGATAGTCTGATCACCGAGCAGCCTTCCCCCTATCTATTGGAAACACTTTCTGCCAGCCAGCTACTGGCACTTCCTATTGAGTTGCTACAGCAATGGCGCGAACAGGGCGATCCTCTCTATATCAAATTACTGGAACGTCAGCTGGTACATAAAGAACAAAAAGAACGTTTCATGTTACTGCATTCACCAGAAGAACGTTTTCAGCTATTTAGCGAAAGCTTTCCCGATTTACTCAAACACGTGGCGGATCACCAAGTGGCTTCTTATCTTGGTATTCCTCCCATTAGCTTAAGCAGGCTCAAAAAACGACTCGGTGAAAAATAATTAACAATTGTTAAGGCGTCCTTCTCTTCGAGCCGCTATGTTAGGCCCAATTATACGAACTGGTTTACACCAAACCCAAGGAGCAATATATCATGCAGTGGCTATGCCTTCCTTTCAGCCAGTTATCAACCGATCAGCTCTACGACCTCATGAAATTGCGTGTCGATATTTTTGTGGTCGAGCAAAACTGTCCGTATCACGAATTGGATAACCATGATCGAAAAGACGGGGTTCATCATCTGCTAGGCTATAAAAACGATAAACTGGTGGCCTATTTACGCCTGTTACCGCCCGGGACAACTTACGACAATGTCAGTCTTGGCCGCATAGCGATCGCGCCATCGACCAGAAGCCTTGGCCTAGGCCACAGCCTGCTCCAACAGGGTTTACAGCAAGCTGAGTTATTGTGGTCAGGAAAAACGATTGATATTGGCGCGCAGGCACATCTGCAGGATTATTACCGGCAATATGGCTTTACCGCGTTCTCAGAGACCTACCTCGAAGATGACATTCCTCATATTGATATGCGCTTAACCAAAAGCGCACAGTGAAAACACTGTATAAAAAACGAGAAGGTAGAAAAAAGAAGGCCGCATGATGCGGCCTTCTACAAGCTTAGATCAGGCATGAAGCCCGTTACTGGCCACGCGCAAAGCTGCCGTCTGAACGGCGGAAGAACATCACCGGATCACCATCACTGCTCTCGATCTGCAGCGCATCCAGCTGACCATTCGCGGTTTGCTTATAACGCAGCCACTGACCGGATTGTATCTGGCTCAACGGTTTCCCTTTTCCTTCAATCGCCGCGACCGCATACAGATCTGACAATGGCAGCGCTTTCTCACGGAAAATATGCGCCAGCGTTTCTCCCTTCTGCACTTGGTACTTAAACCATTGTTCCGCCACAACCGCTTTGACCTCCGTCGTCGCTGCCGGTTCTGTAACCTCAGCAGCGAGCTGACTCGGACGCTTCGGAGACACCGGCTCAGCACGCTTGTCTACCGGTTCCGGCGTATTATCAATATTCAGCTCAATATCACGGCGTACCGTCTGTTCCGGTATAGAGCTATCCGCCTTCTTGCTGGCGGGAAGCAATACTAAAACCAGCACCAAAGGGATCAGTACCGCCAGAGCACGACGATGTAATTTCGGCAGGCGTTGCCACTTGGCTTTCAATGGCGCCAATTTTTCCAGCCAGGCTTGCTTACTGCCAGTCAAGCGAATTTGACTAAAGGAAAAATCCGGCAGTTTAAATCCATTATTTTTCTTTGAACGGCGTTTGGCCTGTCCCATATACAACACTCCAGAGCTTTTTTAAGCCACGCAATCAAGGAATACTATTTACAAAAGTTTACCCCTTGGGGTCGAAACTGTTATCCTGCCTGCTTTAATTCACTCTACATTAAGAGATGACAAAAATGTCTGACGTTAAACTAGATACAGTTGAAACTAAAGCAAGCTACGGTATTGGTCTACAAATGGGCCAACAACTAGCGCAAAGCGGTCTTGAAGGCCTAAACGTTGCTGCTATTGCTAAAGGTATCGCAACTTCTCTAACTGGTGACATGCCAGAAATCGAAGTGGATGACATCAACAATGCACTTCGTGAACTTCACACCACTGCTGAAACAGCTCGCCAAGAGCAGGCTAAAGTTGCAGCTGCTGACGGTGAAGCTTTCCTAAAAGATAACGCACTACGCTCAGAAGTTACAGTAACGGAATCAGGTCTTCAGTACGAAGTACTTGTTGAAGGTAACGGCGAAATCCCTTCATCTGACAAGCAAGTACGTGTTCACTACCACGGTGAGCTAACTGACGGTACGGTATTCGACAGCTCTGTATCTCGCGGTCAGCCAGCTGAATTCCCAGTAACTGGCGTCATCGCTGGTTGGGTTGAAGCTCTGCAGATGATGCCTGTTGGTTCTAAGTGGAAACTGTACATCCCTCAGGATCTTGCTTATGGTGAGCGTGGCGCAGGTGCTGCTATCCCTCCATTTGCAGCACTAGTCTTCGAAGTAGAACTTCTAGACATCCTGTAAGTTACCTTTAGGTAGCGTAAGAAGGCGAAACGGTGCAACCGCGCTGTTTTGCCTTCCTGAAATAACGCACACACACCGCGCAGTTAATCACATTTTTTCAATTTTATTTGCTACTTACACCACATTCTCCACTACGCTTAGTAAACGCGCAAAAGGAGAATGACATGGATAAAGTTCAACTAACCCGCCGTTTTTTCAGCCTCTTCACCCTCATCGGTATTCTTGCAACCAGCCCTTCGAGTTTCGCCTTCAGTCTGCCAGATCTTTTTGGTGGCGATGATGAGCCCGCGGCAACGACAACCTCAATAGCAGCCAATCCGCTCACTGATTTACTCAGTAGCCAGCTAGGCGTCTCCCCGGAACAAGCCGCTGGCGGAGCAGGGGCTTTACTGTCTATGGCAACCAGTCAACTCTCGGGCGATCAAGCCAGTGAATTAACCCAAATGATCCCGGGCTTAGATACCTTAACGAATGCAATCCCATCCGGGCTCAGCGGCATGCTTAGCACCATGAATGGACTCAATCAGGTCTTCACCGCACTGGGTATGGATGCTGGCATGGTCAGCCAGTTTATTCCGGTTGTGATGCAATATTTAGGCGATCAGGGAGCCAGTGCCGGATTAATGGAAACATTAGGCCAAGTGTGGCGTTCGACAAGCTAAGCCAATCTCATCGACAAACTCAATTTTTGGCCATAACCATACAGGGTCGCCCGTGCCGCCCTGTCAGCATAAGGTAAATTAGTGAAAATAATGAAAAAGCCTTATCTTCATCACCCTTGCAGGCCAGATAAGGCTTTCATGTTATTACGCAATATTGGATATGTGAGTTAACCTATTAGATACCGGACCCATCAGATTCGCCATCATCTTCATGCAACCCACATTCGCGTTTAAGACCAAAGAAACGGGTTTCTTCCTCTTTCATCCCCGGCTCCCACTTACGTGTGGTATGGGTATCGCCAACGGATAAATAACCTTCTTCCCGTAATGGGTGATAAGGCAATTCATGCTGGGTCAGGTAGTGGTGAATATCCTTATCACTCCAGTCAATCAGAGGCAAAAATTTGAACACACCATTTTGAATCGCCAGTACCGGCAGCGATGCCCGTGAACTCGACTGCTCGCGACGCAAACCCGAGAACCAGGCACTCACATTCAGCTCATCCAGCGCCCGCCGCATCGGTTCGACTTTATTAAGCCGGTTATATTGCTTAATACCGTCGACGCCCTGCTTCCATAACTGACCATGGCGGGCTTCCTGCCATGCCGCACTGGTCTCAGCACGGTAGACATGCAGATTCAGCGATAACCGATCTGTCAGCTGATCGATAAACTGATAGGTTTCCTTAAACAGGTAACCGGTATCCGTCAGGATCACCGGAACATCGGGCGCTTCCTGAGTCACCAGGTGCAGCATCACAGCAGATTGAATACCAAAACTTGATGCAAGAGCAAATTCACCGTCAAGGTTTTCCAGTGCCCAGCGCACCCGGTCAGGTGCAGAAAGGGCCTCTAGCTCAGCATTAATCTCGGCTAATTGAAGGATCTGCTCAACCTTCGTTTTTTGCAGCAAATCCGCTAATGCGTATTTAGGCATGGAAATCCCTCTTTGAGACGAGCACAGGTTCAATAATACCGGCTCGGATGGTGAAATCACCAAAGCCTTCACCGTCTTCACGCTCAGTAGCCCAGCGGCCAACCAGCTGATCGATCTCATCCATAATTTGTGGCACCGTGATATTTTCCCGGTACATTTTCGGTACCCGGGTACCATTACGGTTACCGCCTAAATGGACGTTATAGCGACCCGGCGCTTTACCGACTAATCCGATTTCGGCCAACATTGCACGTCCGCAACCATTAGGACAGCCCGTTACCCGCAGAATGATATTCTCATCTTTCGCTAAACCATGCTTTTCCAGTACCGCCTCAACATCCGTCACAAACTGAGGCAGAAAACGCTCAGCTTCGGCCATTGCCAAAGGACAGGTGGGGAAAGAGACACAGGCCATCGAGTTTTTACGCTGCTCGCTGACGCCATCATCGATCAAGCCATGATCCCGAGCGATCTTCTCGATCCGATCTTTTTCCTCTGCCGATACCCCCGCCACAATCAGGTTCTGATTGGCGGTCATACGGAAATCGCCTTGATGGACTTTGGCAATTTCCGCGACACCGGTCTTGAGCGGTTTGCCCGGATGATCCAGCAAACGACCATTTTCAATAAACAACGCTAAGTGGTGCTTGCCATCAATGCCTGCAACCCAACCGATACGATCGCCCCTTTCGGTAAATTCGTAGGGGCGACTTGCTTCAAATTGCACGCCGGCCCGATTTTCGACTTCCGCCTTAAAGACATCAACACCGACACGATCCAGGGTATATTTCGTTTTCGCGTTCTTACGGTTAGAGCGGTTACCCCAGTCACGCTGGGTAGTAACCACCGCAGTCGCCACATCCAGGGTTTTGTCTAACGGGATAAAGCCAAAATCATCAGCCTTGCGCGGATAGGTCGATGTGTCACCATGGGTCATCGCCAGGCCACCGCCTACCAGCACATTAAAACCAACTAATTTTCCGTTGTCAGCAATGGCGACAAAGTTGAGATCATTGGCATGAACATCGATATCGTTCTGCGGCGGAATAACCACCGTGGTCTTAAATTTTCGTGGCAGATAAGTACTGCCCAGAATGGGCTCTTCATCGCCACCTTCAATCTTTTCACCATCAAGCCAAATTTCAGCATAGGCGCGGGTTTTCGGCAGCAGATGTTCACTGATCTTTTTCGCCCACTCATAGGCTTCCTGATGCAGCTCCGACTCTACCGGATTGGAGGTACACAGCACGTTACGGTTCACATCACCCGCGGTGGCAATGGAATCGATACCGATCTTATTTAACGTCTGGTGCATCAATTTAATATCAGGCTTCAACACCCCATGAAACTGAAAAGTCTGACGGGTGGTCAGGCGAATACTCCCGTACAGAGTGTGCTCTTCGGCAAACTGGTCAATCGCCAGCCACTGCTTAGGGGTAATAATGCCCCCCGGCATACGGGCACGCAGCATCACATTGTATAAGGGTTCCAGCTTTTGCTTGGCACGCTCGGCACGGATATCACGATCATCCTGCTGGTACATACCATGGAAGCGAATTAACTGGAAATTATCGGCCGTAAACCCTCCGGTGGTACGATCTTGCAAGTCTTCAGCGATCGTACCCCGAAGAAAATTACTTTCTCGCTTCAGGCGTTCGTTATCTGATAATTTTTGTTCAGTCATTAGTACACATCCCTCTGGTAACGCTTATTCTTTCGCAGATCATTAAGATACTGTTCTGCCTGTTCCCGGTCCTGATGACCTTGTTGTTCGATTACCGTGATCAAGGCTTCATGGACATCTTTCGCCATATGGGTCGCATCACCACACACATAGACATGCGCTCCGTCCTGCAACCACTGCCAGACTTGCTCAGCCTGCTCCAGCACCCGATGCTGAACATACACTTTTTCTTTCTGATCGCGACTGAACGCCACATCAAGCTGATTAATCACTCCCGATTTCAGGTACTTCTGCCATTCCACCTGATAGAGAAAATCTTCAGTAAAGGTACGGTCACCAAAGAACAACCAGTTTTTCCCTTCTGCGTCGCGATTTTCACGCTCCTGAATAAAGGCACGGAATGGGGCAATACCGGTGCCCGGGCCAATCATGATCACCGGAGTATTATCATCGGCAGGCAATTTGAAGTGATTGTTAGGTTCAACAAACACCTTGACGCTATCACCTTCTGCAAGGCGATGAGACAAGAAGCTGGATGCGCCACCCAGACGGCTTTCGCCCTCCTTTTCATACTCAACCACCCCTACGGTCAGGTGAACTTCCTCCCCCACCTCTTCCTGACTGGAAGCTATAGAATACAAACGGGGGGTCAGGCGTCGAAGTAAACCGGTAAGCTGCTCTGCACTGAGCTGAGTTTTCTTTTCCGCCAGCACATCTATAAGCTGGGTATTAGCCGCGTATTCACGAAGCTTGTCTTTGTCTGAGACCAGCTTCTCCAGCTTTTTACTGCCAGACAATTGAGCGAACTTGGTGACCAACTGCGGGTTGGCCGCCGTAATTTCATACTTACTGATCAGGGCTTGTTTTAAGCTCAGCTTATCACTATCGACTTCTACCGTTTCCTCTCCGCTCAATCCGGCTTTAGCCAGAATGGCTGCCGCCAAAGTAGCATCATTTTCATACCAAACGCCCAGCGCATCGCCTGGTTGGTAGGTTAACCCGGACTCTTCCAGATCAATTTCAATATGGCGTACATCTTTGCCCGAACGACGACCCGTAATTTTCTGGCTGGTCAGTAAGGTAGCCGAATACGGTTTTTGCTTGGAATACGGTGATGGCGCCTGCTGCGTCTGGCCAACAGGCAGCTGCACCACTTCAGCCTCACCGCTCGCTAGCGTTTCCCGGACTTTATCCAGCGCCTTCGCACGCCATGCAGCAACAGACGCATCATAGTCAACGTCACAGTCAAGGCGTTCTAGCATTGGCTGAGCGCCAAGCTGGGTAAGGAAACCATCAAAATCCTTTGCTGTCTGACAGAAGAACTCGTAGCTCGAATCACCCAGGCCAATGACGGCATATTTCAGGTTCGGTAATTTCGGGGCTTTCTTCGACTGTAAGAACTCGTGCAATTCAATGGCATCATCCGGGGCTTCCCCTTCACCGTGCGTTGAAGCAACAATGATGACATGAGTGGCTTTCGCCAAATTCTTCCCTTTGTAATCACCTGCCGAGAACAGCTCAACAGACATACCCGCAGCGCTCGCTTCTGCTTTCAGCGTTTCTGCAACGCCTTTGGCATTCCCCGTTTGTGAAGCATAGATAATGGTTAACTTACCAGCCGGGGGCGCGGCAGCTGCTGGTTGTGTGACCGACTGCAGATGGCCTGAGGCCTGAGTCTGGCTCAGCCCCCAGAAATAGCCACTGATCCACGCGAGTTGCTGCGGCGATGATTCAGCGGCTGCTTGCTGCAGCTGCTCGATTTGTTGATCATTGATGGGGCTGGCTATAGCCGAGAGTTCCTTAAGTAACATGACACGACGATCCCTATATATTGCGTCATGTTAGATTAGCCACTTAAGGCCATAACAAGAAAGAATAGATAAGAATGTTTTATAACTTTTAGTATGAACGAGGCGCGAGGACGTCTGACTCAGTCAGCTATTAAGTCAAAAAAACTCTCAACAGGAAAGATGGCATCAGAAAGTATCGGCGATACGCACCTGATGAAAGCCCACTTCAAATGCCCTTTCGGTAGCAGTATCAATATCGTGATAGCACTTTTCACTGCCAGCGCTATCCGTTAAAGGTACCAGCCCGCCTCGGCGGTGACGGAATTCAACAATCCATCCATTCTCCTGGATCGATGGCTCAATGACAGCTTCAACTAAATCGCTGGCAGCATATAAACGTTGTAATTCGGTTAATGTCATGAGACCGCTTCCTGATAAATACCCTACTTATTAAAAATGGTACAAAAGCAGGAGAACAGGCAACAAAAAAGCCACGAAAATCGTGGCTTGTTTCAATCAATCACTCTCGCAGAGTGGCTTAGATATCGATTTCGATACCCGCAAACCAACCGTCTAGCTTCACTTTGCCATCAGTATTTTTAATGAAGTCAAAGTCATAGTCCATCACACGATAGCCTGCACGCAGGTTAAGATCGGCGGCGATTAAAGGAAGAGTCCACTTAACACCAGCCTGGCCATCAACCGTGCTTGTACTGTCATAGCTGCCAACGTTCAGATCACCGAACACCGAGACTGGCGTCATAGGAATGCCAACTTCCACGTTTCCGTACAGACTTGGCTGCCACTCGCTGAAGCTCTCGCCTTCAAACTTACCCGCATTGAACTTTGACAATGAGAAGCCAACATCAAAAGCAACGGCGTCATTGTCCAAAATTTCATAGTATGCGGTGTAATCTGTCTGGCCGAACGCCACTGATCCCGTATCAATATCGTTATAACGAATACGCAGATTTGGCACTAGAGGGATAAAGTGCTCGACAGCAACATACAGCGACGTCGCGGTATCATCACTATGACGTGTGTCGTTCACTTTTGCATCTGCAAACCATGCATCCGCCCCGACTTTAGCCCCTATCAGGGTTGCAGCTTGTGCAGGAACAGCAAAAGCTACAGCAACCGCTGCAGCGGAAAGAATGAGTTTTTTCATGCCGAGTCTCCGCTCTTATTAGTATTTAAAAAATTGGCGAAGACTATACCAGATGCGGTATAAGAAAACCGCACTTCATTCGCATTGATGAAATGTTAAGCACAAAAAAATCAATGCTATATGTCAACAACACAACATGGGTACCATTAATAACGACGTCGATAACGCGGCGGCGTGCGGTGACATTGCTCGGCTTTTCTTTTCCGGTAAAACCAGACCACAACGGCAATCAAAATGATCCAGGGCAACAACTTGAACACCACGCCGATCATGCCAGCCACTGCCATAATGGCAAAACCGGCCATTACCGCTATCACGACCCCCATCATACTGATGCCGGTAAAGACCAGCACCACCGCAAAAACGATTAGAAATAGAAACTCAATCATACCCTTTCCTTTATATTATCGGCTCTATGAGAGATGTGCACAAAGCAGGCCAGAAATATGAAACAGGCCAATACCATATAGATCAGACAGATATAAAAAAACGTGACCTTTGATTAAGATCACGCTTCAATTTATTGGTCAAATTCACCATATCGAATGGTGTGGCTGACCACACCCAAACAGTTAGCAATCTCAGTCAGACATCTAAATGCGCCGGGATTTTATCCAGAGCCTGCTGCAGCACTTCTATCCCTGCGCCAGGCTTGTGGGCATTTTCGCTAATATGACGACGCCATTGACGGGCACCCGGCATACTCTGGAACAGGCCCAGCATATGGCGAGTAATGTGCCCCAGGTAGGATCCATCAGCCAGCTGGCGCTCAATATACGGATACATGGCTTCCACCACTTCACGACGTTTTTTCACCGGCTTATTGCTGCCAAACAGGCGCTGGTCAAGCTCTGCCATCATATAAGGGTTTTGGTATGCTTCACGGCCAACCATCGCCCCGTCAAGGTGTATCAGGTGAGCTTCAATTTCTGCCAGTGTTTTTACGCCGCCATTAACGGCCATGGTCAGGTGAGGGAAGTCTTGCTTTAGCTGATAAACACGCGGGTAATCCAATGGCGGGATTTCACGATTTTCTTTCGGGCTCAACCCCTTTAACCAGGCTTTACGGGCATGGATGGTAAAGTTATCACAGCCGCCTTTTTCGCTTACCGTACCGATAAAATCGGTCAGGAACTGGTAAGAATCCTGCTCATCAATACCAATCCGGGTTTTAACCGTCACTGGAATATCAACCACTTCACGCATAGCTGAGACACACAAGGCCACCAGCTCCGCTTCGCCCATCAAACAAGCACCAAAACGGCCATTCTGTACACGATCCGACGGACAACCCACATTCAGATTAACTTCATCATAACCGCGATCTTGGGCCAGCTTGGCACAATGTGCAAGATCTGCCGGATTCGAACCACCCAGCTGCAATGCCAACGGGTGCTCTTCGTCGTTATACGCCAGATAATCCCCTTTACCGTGAATGATCGCGCCGGTTGTCACCATCTCGGTATAAAGCAACGCGTGCTCACTCAGCAGACGATGAAAATAACGGCAATGGCGATCCGTCCAATCGAGCATCGGGGCGACGGAGAAACGACATGAGGGGAACTCACCCTTAAGTGTTTGTTCTGATCGTAAATCGTCGCAATTTGCAACAGCACTATTTGGCATCGAAAACCTCATTCTGACCCGTTTTTGCCTGTTTTTTGACCCCTTGGGTTCACAACAATGACCCAAAAAATCTTCCTTCAGCATCCTATTTGAGCGCCGATAACCGTCGCTTCAATCCGCCGAATATCCATCCAGCGATGGTTAGCTTTATCAAAGAGAGCGGATTCTACCCCATTACGGACACAAGCCCAAATAAGGAGAGCATCATAGGGGCTATGGCGATGACACATCTCAGTATTAGAAATGTGTATAAACAAAGCAACCCTAGGCTAACTGACACATATGAAGCGGTCATAAAACGAATAGCAGCAAAGGCTTGAAGGTGAAAAAATGCGCCGTCAGAGGCAAGAGTAAAAAGTAAAAAGTAAAAAGTAAAAAGAACATTGGCTTCTTTTTCCTTTTTAATTTAATAGATTGTTATTTAAGTATTTTACTTCCCAACCCTTACCACCTGTACAGCATTTCAAGCTTTTAGACACCAGTAGGCAAAAAGCTGAACGGTCGATGTAAACTTTAAAGATTCAATACGTTAGAAATATGACTATCGGTAAATCATTAACGAACGACGACTTTTAGGTGAAAATAAGGCAAAAAGGTGTACGGAGTGAATTATCTGCATAAAAGCCCCATCCCAGTACGAAACGCGCACATATGATGGCAAAAACAAATCCCAACAGATCTTCAACGGACTATAGCCAACTGGCTTCATTTTCCAGCCCTCGAAATGTCCGCCATATCTTCGTAGAATTCATCGAACCGAGATACGTTTATCGAATGCTATGGTAAACTACTGGACTTACCACCGTTTTTTGAGGTTTTATGGCAAATCAAACGCAACTGCTGGATAAAGCGCGACAGCTTTGCGAGCAACGTGGAGTCAGGCTTACACCTCAAAGACTAAAAGTACTTGAGCTAATTATTGACCACCACTGCTCTATCAGTGCTTACGAGTTGTTAGATTTGCTCAGAGTCACAGAGCCGCAAGCAAAGCCACCAACGGTATATCGCGCACTGGATTTTCTCTTGACTCAAGGGTTTGTTCATAAAGTAGAATCAACTAACAGCTACATTGCCTGTTGTGTTTTAGGCCATGCGGATCACTGTTCACAGCTGCTTATCTGCGATGTGTGCAGTACTGTCGAAGAGTGCCATGACGATGATCTGGCAAAATGGCTTCGCCAGAGGGCGGAAAAGCACGGCTTCAGCATTGATCATCATGTCGTAGAAAGTCACGGTATTTGCCACAAGTGTCAAAACAGCAAATAATCATTTTTTAAATCTTCAGATACAGTCATAAAGTAACTATGCGAGCAGAATTCGTAAACCCTTTCTTAGCTTCACTCCTGAATGTATTAAAGACCATGGCGTCGATGGAGCTGGCACCACAAAAACCACGCATCAAGAAAGATGAGGTGGCACGCGGCGACGTATCGGGGTTAATAGGCCTGATAGGACCTCAAACCAAAGGTTCTATGTCGATAACCTTTGATGAGGGCTTAGCGCTGGAAATTATGCAGCGTATGCTGGGTGAGCGCCCCAATGGTATCAATGAAGAAGTCACTGATATGGTGGGGGAAATTACCAATATGGTCACCGGCGGCGCGAAACGCATCCTGGCCGATAAAGGCTATGATTTTGAAATGGCCACCCCCGCAGTCGTCTCTGGCCGGAGCCACACCATCACTCATAAATGTGATGGAGCCATCATCATCATGCCTTTCGATTCTGAATACGGTAAAGCATTTATCGAAATCTGTTTCGATTAATACTTTTCTTCATTTATCTTTGTAATCGTTCCAGTCAGAGTTTTTCTGGCTGGCGATTAACCCTTGTATATTAAGCCACCCTCTGAATTACCGCTGCAATTTATCACGCCAATTATACCTTTCGGGATAAGGTGTACCTACATCAAAAAACGGCAACAAAACACTTCAAACTGGCATATTTTCGTTCTAGACTCGACACACGGAATACGCATCAACACACTTATGGTTGATTCTTTTTCCGCTCCTTATTTTGCTTTCCACCGGGTAAAGCAAGGGCATCTCCCTCATTCAAAGGAAAGAACGTAACATGAGTAAACTGACTGGAACCGTAAAATGGTTTAACGACGACAAAGGCTTTGGTTTTATCTCTGCGGAAAATGGCAAAGATGTTTTTGTTCACTTCAGTGCAATTCAGGCTCAGGGCCGCCGTACTTTACGTGAAGGGCAATCTGTTGAATTTATTGTCACCGATGGCCAGAAAGGCCCGCAAGCCACTGAAGTGGTCACCCTGTCTTAGTTCACTATAACGAAACGAAAAAAACGCCGCATAGTGCGGCGTTTTTATACTCTCAGTCACAAAGACTTAGCTGCGCCACTGTTTAAACGCATTAATCAGGCCATTGGTAGAGCTGTCATGGCTTGAAATACCTTCTGCACTGTTAAGCTCAGGTAAGATCTGGTTAGCCAGTTGTTTGCCTAGCTCAACGCCCCACTGATCAAAACTGAAGATGTTCCAGATAACGCCTTGAGTGAAAATCTTCTGCTCGTACAGTGCAATCAATGAACCCAGTACGCTTGGCGTCACTTGCTTGACCAGAATTGAGTTGGTTGGGCGGTTACCGTCAAAGACCTTGAATGGCACAAGATCTTTCACTTCATCCAGCGACTTACCGGCTGCGACAAACTCCGCTTCCACCTGCTCTTTGGTTTTACCAAAGGCCAGTGCTTCAGTCTGCGCAAAAAAGTTCGCCATCAGTTTTGGATGGTGATCGCTCAATGGATTGTGGCTAACAGCCGGTGCAATAAAATCGCAAGGGATCAACTTAGTACCCTGGTGGATAAGCTGATAGAAAGCATGCTGACCATTAGTACCAGGCTCCCCCCAGATAATGGGACCGGTCTGATAGTCAATAGGGTTACCGCCACGATCAACACACTTACCGTTTGATTCCATATTGCCCTGCTGGAAGTAAGCAGCAAAACGGTGCAGATACTGATCGTAAGGCAAAATTGCTTCTGACTCGGCACCATGGAAGTTGTTGTACCAAATACCAATCAGCGCAAGGATGACCGGCAAGTTCTCTTCAAGTGGTGCCTGTGCAAAGTGCTGATCCATGGCATGTGCACCATTCAGTAGTTCAACAAAGTTGTCGAAGCCAACTGAAAGACAAATAGACAGACCGATTGCTGAACATAGCGAATAACGGCCACCGACCCAGTCCCAGAATTCGAACATGTTGTCAGTATCAATACCAAACTCTGACACGGAACCCGCGTTCGTTGACAGCGCGGCGAAGTGCTTAGCGACGTGCGCCTGCTCTTCGGCCGTCGCCAGGAACCAGTCACGCGCAGAATGTGCATTGGTCATTGTTTCCTGAGTCGTAAACGTCTTCGATGCGATCAGGAATAGGGTTGTCTCCGGATTCAGATCTTTTAGCGTTTCAGCGATGTGCGTACCATCAACGTTCGACACAAAGTGCATGTTAAGACGTGTTTTATACGCCGCCAGTGCTTCAGAAACCATGTAAGGGCCAAGATCAGAACCACCGATACCGATGTTGACAACATCGGTAATTTCTTTACCGGTGTAGCCTTTCCAGTCGCCATCCACAATGCGGGCAGTAAAGTCTTTCATCTTCTCCAGCACGGCATTGACTTTAGGCATAACATCTTCACCATCAACCATGACGGGAGTGTTGCTGCGATTACGCAGCGCCGAATGCAAAACGGCACGGCCTTCAGTCTGGTTGATTTCTTCACCACTGAACATATCAGCAATCGCCGCTTTAAGTTCGGTTTGCTCAGCAAGGGCAAATAACTTGGCTAAGGTTTCTTCTGTGATAAGGTTTTTTGAATAATCAAGCAGGATGTCAGAGCCGAATTTAGCAGAGAATTTAGCAAAACGGTCGCTGTCATTGGCAAACAGATCGCTCAATTGCAGATCTTGAGCTTCTTCATAGTGTGCAGTCAGTGCTTTCCACGCTTGAGTATGCGTTGGGTTGATGTTTTTCAACATGGTGAAGTTCCTGATTTTTTAGATTTTCAATCCATTAAGCGTAGCTTGACCTAAAGCCCAATGGATCCCCGATATTCGAATGTTGTGAATTGTGCGCTGTCTGTTTTAGTCAGACCTTTTTTTGTAATTTTACAACTTATGACAGATTATGACTTGAAGCATCCTCTACCTTCATTGCGTCAGGTCACGAAAACCAAGAGTAAATAATAGACGCTATTATCACTAATGATTACAGTAACTCCCTCTGATTGCAGCAGAGCTTTAACCAAGAGGCAAGCACTATGTGGTACCAAAAGACAATTCAGCTGAAAGCCAGGCCACGAGGGTTTCATCTTATAACCGATGAAATTGAACAACAAATTCCTGAAATTCTCCCGCTCTCGATAGGTCTGGTTCATCTTTTTATCCAACACACTTCAGCCAGTCTGACCATGAATGAGAATGCCGATCCGACGGTTCGCAGTGATATGGAGGCGCACTTTAATCATTATGTCCCAGAGTGCGCGCCATATTACCAGCATACCTATGAAGGCGATGATGATATGCCGGCTCACATTAAAGCATCGACACTGGGCAGCAGTATCAGCATTCCAATATCACAGGGCTTGCTGGCATTAGGTACCTGGCAAGGTATTTATCTCGGGGAACACCGTGATCACGGCGGGCGGCGCCGAGTGGTGGTGACCATTCAGGGGGAATAGAATAACTCAATATAATAAAGCCGCAGCGGCCGCTACGGCTTTTAGATAATCATGCCAACTACAAGATACTGTTTTTATTTACAAGTAGGACATGGCAACACGGGAGGTCAGCTTCGTCACTAATTCATAAGCGATCGTACCGATATGTCCAGCCACCACTTCTGCTGGCAGCCCCTTCCCCCACAAAATCACTTCATCACCAACTTTATCTTCCGCATCCGGACCAAGATCGACAGTCAGCATATCCATCGACACGCGGCCTGCCATCGGCACAAGACGCCCGTTCAGCAATACCGGTGTACCGTTGGGTGCAGTCCGGGGATAACCATCACCATAGCCAATGGCGATCACTCCCACCTTGGTATCGCGCTCGCTGGTCCAGATCCCGCCATAGCCGACCATTTCTCCTTTCTTCACATCACGTACTGCAATGAGGCTGGAGGTTAACGTCATTACCGGTTGCAGGTTAAAGGCTTCGGCTGAACGCTCAGCACCGGTAAACGGTGATACGCCATACATAATAATGCCGGGCCGAATCCACTCTAACTGGCTTTCAGGCCAGGCTAAAATACCGGCAGACGCCGCTAATGAACGTTCGCCGCGACAGCCTTCCGTCAGCGATAAAAACGTATTGATTTGTTGACGGGTCACGTCGCTGTTTAGCTCATCGGCGCAGCCGAAGTGGCTCATATAACGCAGTGGCTTGGCAACATTGGGACAGGCATGAAGGCGCTGTACAAAATCAGACTGCTGCTCAGGACGTACCCCTAAGCGATGCATGCCGGTATCAATCTTTAACCAGA
Source organism: Photobacterium sp. (assembly GCF_057456235.1). NCBI lineage: Bacteria > Pseudomonadati > Pseudomonadota > Gammaproteobacteria > Vibrionales > Vibrionaceae > Photobacterium > Photobacterium sp. Next base: position 26,094 of record NZ_JBVCPH010000024.1, read on the forward strand.
CAACCGCCTGATTATCTAACTGAGCCTGTTCTAATGCTTCCAGCTGCTCGACGGAATGCACGACGGTGTGGATATTATTGGTGACCAGAACAGACAGGTCCGATGCGCCATAGAAACCTTCTAACAACAAGATAGGTTTAACCACCCCGCCGGCACGTAACGTCAGGGCTTCTTCCATTCGGGCCACACCAAAGGCATCGGCATCAGGTAAACTTTTTGCTACATGCAACAGACCATGGCCGTAGCCATTTGCCTTTACCACTGCCAGAAGTTTACTGTTCGGCGCCTGTAAACGGATCTGACGAATGTTGTGTGTAAGAGCTTCAGTATTGATATAGGCTGTTGCCGCTTTCATCAGAAATCCCTCGTTATTATGCTTAAAATCACTCTTCGTCGAATGCTGGGCCTGCGTAGTTGTCAAAACGCGAGAACTGGCCTTGGAAAGTCAGGCGTACCGAGCCGATAGGGCCATTACGCTGCTTACCAATAATGATTTCGGCAATCCCTTTCAGGGCACTTTCTTCGTTATACACTTCGTCCCGGTAAATGAACATGATCAAGTCAGCATCCTGCTCGATCGCACCCGATTCACGCAAATCTGAGTTGATAGGGCGTTTATCAGCACGTTGCTCCAAGGAACGGTTAAGCTGAGAAAGCGCCACCACCGGCACATTCAGTTCCTTGGCCAGCGCTTTAAGCGAGCGGGAGATCTCCGAAATTTCCAGAGTACGGTTATCCTGCAGTCCGGGTACTCGCATCAGCTGAAGGTAATCGATCATGATCATACTCAGGCCACCGTTATCACGGGCGATGCGGCGGGCACGGGAACGGACATCGGTCGGCGTCAGGCCGGAGCTGTCATCAATGAACATATTCTTCTTCTGCATCAGAATACCCATCGTTGACGAAATACGTGCCCAGTCTTCATCATCCAGCTGGCCGGTACGGATTTTAGTCTGATCGACCCGCGAGAGCGACGCCAGCATACGCATCATGATCTGTTCGGCGGGCATCTCCAGCGAGAAGATAAGGACCGGTTTTTCCTGATCCATTGCCGCATTTTCGCATAAGTTCATCGCAAAGGTAGTTTTACCCATTGATGGACGGGCCGCGACGATGATCAAATCAGAGCCTTGCAGACCCGCGGTTTTCTTATTCAGATCACTGAAGCCGGTTGAAACCCCGGTTACCCCGTCTTGCGGCGATTGATACAGGAGCTCAATTCTTTCTAAGGTTTTTTCCAGAATGGTATCTACATTCTGCGGGCCTTCGTTTTCATCAGAACGCTGCTCAGCGATGGCGAAAACCTTACTCTCTGCCATATCGAGCAGATCTTCACTGGTTCGCCCTTGCGGATCATACCCCGCATCAGCAATTTCATTGGCAACGCCAATCATCTCGCGGATCAGAGCACGCTCACGCACAATCTCTGCATAAGCGGAAATGTTTGCCGCTGATGGTGTATTTTTCGCAAGCTCTGCCAGATAAGCAAATCCCCCGACACCTTCAAGCTTATCGGCGCGTTCCAGATGCTCAGATAAGGTGATCAGATCGAGCGGCTGGCCACCATCGAGTAAAAACGACGTCGCTTCAAAAATAATGCGGTGGGGGCGGCTGTAAAAGTCTTTCGCAACGACTTTACCTGCGACTGTGTCCCACTTTTCATTATCCAGCATCAAGCCACCAAGCACGGACTGCTCGGCCTCCAATGAATGCGGAGGCATTTTGATGGCTTCCATCTGGGTATCTCTGGGTTTACTCGGTTTGCTTTTATCTGCCATAGGAATTGCGTGATTGCCGGAAACTAAGCCGACTAGTATACCTTATTCATGCCACATCTACTTATCGATAAATAAAAAGATGGGGCTTCACTCAGGTGATTATTATGACGCTTTTCTGGCTGCAAGACGTACGCCTCAGCGATCCCTGACCAAACGCTGACATTATTAAGGTAAACTGCGGGGCCAAAAATATATCGAACTATTAACCATCAGCTATGTCACGAACAAAAGGAAAACTCTTGGCAAGATATTTATTCGCCCTGCTACTGCTTGCCAATACCGCCGCCTATGCTGATGAAGAGGACGATGCACCAAACCTCCCTCCCTCACCTTTATCGACTGAAGTCGAACTGGGTTATCAGTCTCTATCTGGCAACTCTGACTCACAATCACTGAACAGCCGTCTGGGGCTGACTTATGTCAAGAATCAATATCGTTATCAGGGCGAGGCAAAATACCTGCTGGTTGATAAGGATGGCGAAGAAGATAAACGCAAAGGTGAGTTAGAGCTGCAAAGCGATATGAAAATCAATGAACGGGCCTACATCTTAGGCAACGCCAATTATGTTGATGATAAATACGGCCCATACTTTACCGATTTTACCCTCTCAACCGGTTTGGGTTACCAGTTATTGCGACGTGAAACTTTTTTACTCGAAGTGGAAGCCGGCCCGGGTTACCGCCATCAGGAACCAAACATTGATGAAATTGACGATGACGATATCGTCGTACCGGAAACGGTCGATGAACCGATCATCAGGGGCAGTACGAAATTCACCTGGAAGCCAGCCAAAAACGTCGAATTGAATGCACGCTTCACCGGCATTGCCGGCAATAGTAACAGCACGCTGGAAAGTGAAATAAACCTGACCAGCTCGATCACTGAACATATCGCGATCAAATTCAGTAATACCCAGAAATTTAACAGCTGGGTGCCAGAGGGACTGGAAAAACGCGATTCCACCATGACGATCAATTTGCTGTTTAAGATCTAATACCGAACAGCCCCCTAGATTACAGGCATAAAAAAACCAGCCCGAAGGCTGGTTTTTTCTATTAACGCTAAACGCTATTACTCTGCAGCAACGATGTTTAGGTTAACAGTTGCGAATACTTCAGAGTGTAGCTGAATGCTAACTTCGAATTCGCCAGTAGTACGTAGTGCACCTTCAGGTAGGCGAACTTCGCTCTTCACTACTTCAACACCTGCCGCTGTAATAGCGTCAGCGATGTCGCGAGTACCGATAGAACCGAATAGCTTACCTTCGTCACCAGCTTTAGAAGCGATAACTACTGCTTCCAGAGCGTTTAATTTCTCAGCACGTGCTTGTGCAGCAGTCAGTTGCTCAGCAACTTTAGCTTCTAGTTCTGCACGACGAACTTCGAACATTTCTACGTTAGATTTAGTTGCCATAACAGCCTTACCCTGTGGGATAAGGAAGTTACGAGCGTAACCAGACTTAACGTTTACCTGATCGCCTAGGCCACCAAGGTTACCGATTTTATCAAGTAGAATAACTTGCATTATCTTGTCCTCTATATAAGTCTAAAAACTACTACGGCTTACAGATGCTTATCTGTATACGGTAGAAGTGCTAGGTAACGAGAACGCTTGATAGCGCGAGCTAGCTGACGCTGGTATTTAGCGCGAGTACCAGTGATACGGCTAGGTACAATTTTACCAGCTTCAGTAATGTAGTTTTTTAGAGTAACTACGTCTTTGTAGTCAATCTCTTGTACGTCTTCTGCAGTGAAACGGCAGAATTTACGACGACGGAAGAAACGTGCCATGGGCTAATCTCCTGAACAAAATATTTCAATGTGGTCGGCATGTAACACTAATTTACCGATACCATTTCGGCCGGTTTGGTATGAGATAAATCCCGCTACCTTAATATGACTGCCAACAGCTAAATCTTGAGTGAGCATTTGTTGACCTTTACCACTGACAACGACGTTGATGTAACAATACACCTGTCGAGGTAAGCCAGCTTCCCGCTGGTAAGAACGATGCTCAAGCACAAAGTGACAATGAGGCACGCCTGCCGGGGATTGGCTCCGTTTGGGGTCTTTGGCAATAACGCCAGATAACTCCAGACGATTGGTCATGGTTACAAATTACTCAGCTGCAGCTTCACCTTCAGCTTCCGCTGGAGCTTCTGAACGCTCTGAACGATCTGAACGCTCTTCGCGGTCGTCACGTTTAGTGAAACGCTCTTCTTTAGCCTTCATCATTGGAGATGGCTCAGTAACAGCGTTTTTCGTGCGCATGATCATGTTACGGATCACAGCGTCGTTGAAACGGAAAGTAGACTCAAGCTCGTCAATTACAGCCTGCTCAGCTTCAACGTTCATAAGAACATAGTGTGCTTTGTGCAGTTTGTTGATTGGGTAAGCCATTTGACGGCGACCCCAATCTTCTAGACGGTGAATCTGGCCACCAGAATCTTTGATTGAACCAGTGTAACGTTCGATCATGCCTGCAACCTGCTCGCTTTGATCAGGGTGCACCATGAATACGATTTCGTAATGACGCATTGGTTGCTCCTTACGGATTAATCAGCTTCCTGAGTTGGCTCGGTTATCCAGAGGAAGCAAGGAACTAAAAAAAGAACCGAGAATTTGGACGCTGAATAGTACAGAGAATGGCCAATCGACGCAAGGGGTTTTTATGGTTCAACGGGAAGTTATGTGGTTCGAGTCGCGAGGCAGGTAAGCTGGAGACTTTTGCCGGCCGGGTCCAGCAGGCAGGATAGACAGGCAAAATGAAGCCCCAGCCAACCATAAAAAAGCAGAAGCGCCATGTAAACTCCGCTTCTGCTCTTTCCAGGACCTAGGACCGGCTTAAGTCTCCGCGGTTAAACGTCCTGACGCTGACGTACCGCTTCAAACAAACAAATGCCCGTTGCGACCGATACGTTCAGACTCGATACTGAACCTGCCATCGGAATTTTGATCAGATCATCACAGGTTTCGCGAGTCAGCCGACGCATACCTTCACCTTCAGCCCCCATCACAATCGCCAGCGGACCGGTCAGCTTGCTATGATAAACATCATGGGTCGCTTCACCAGCAGTACCCACCACCCAAATTCCCTGCTCTTGCAGTGCACGTAAAGTCCGGGCCAGGTTAGTCACGCGTACCAACGGCACCACTTCTGCGGCACCACAGGCCACTTTACTGGCTGTTGCACTCAACTGTGCAGAGCGGTCTTTCGGCACAATCACGGCCACTGCACCAGCGGCATCAGCATTACGCAGGCAGGCACCCAAATTATGCGGATCGGTTACCCCGTCCAGGACCAGCAGAAGTGGATTTTCCTTACCCGCTAAAAGGGTATCCAGATCATTTTCATTATACTGCTTGCCCGGCTTCACCCGTGCAATGATACCCTGATGAGAAGCCCCACAGGATTTATCATCCAACGCTTTCCGGCCTGCTTCCTGGATAGTAATACCCAAGGTTTGCAATTCCATCAGCAAAGGCATTAAGCGATCGTCTTGGCGTCCTTTCAGCACGAAAACTTCAATAAAGCGCGCAGGATCTGACGCTAACACGGCTTTCACGGCGTGAATGCCGAAAATCATTTCATTACTCATTACTTAGTCTTCTTTTCTGCCCGTTCTTTTTTGCCTGCACGCGACTTAGTCTTGCGTGCCTTAGACGATTTCTTTCTCGGTTTCTTAGCCTTGCCATCGGCACCATCAGCCGCTGACGCTTTATCGCCCTCAAGCTTCGGTACCGCTCCTGCTTTCAGCTTCTGACGAACAGACGACCGGACTTTCTTCGACTTAGCACGGTGTTCGGCCTTGGCTTCACCTTCTTCAACGCGGAAGACTTTCTTATTATGGCTCGATGTGCGCACACCTTCCGCCTTACGCATCCGTTGCTGCTTCTCACGCTGCTTGTCGGTTTTACCCGCACCACGCGGTTTACGATCACTGCCGACAATATCAAAATCGATTTGGCGATCATTGAGGTTAATCGATGCCACTTTCACATGCACCGTATCGCCTAAACGATAGATCTGACCCGAGCTGTCACCGATCAAACGCTGGCCAATCGCATCGAACTGATAGTAATCATTGGCTAAGTTGGAAATATGCACTAAGCCATCAATATTCAGTTCTTTAAGACGAACGAAGAAACCAAAGCCAGTAACATTGGCAATCACCCCTTCAAATTCATCACCGACATGATCTTGCATGTATTCGCATTTTAGCCAGTCTGCCACATCCCGGGTGGCATCATCGGCACGGCGTTCCGTCATTGAGCATTGATCGCCGATGGCATCAATATCGTCATGCGAGTAGTGATAGCCGCCAGTCGGTGTCGAGCGATCCGTGTTTTTGCCTTCCCGTTTGGCAATTAAATACTTCAGCGCACGGTGCAACGTCAGATCAGGATAACGACGAATTGGCGAAGTAAAGTGCGCATACTGCTTCAGCGCCAAGCCAAAGTGACCGCCGTTGTCAGCCTGATAGAGAGCTTGCTTCATCGAACGCAAGAGCATTGTCTGGATCAGCTCTTTATCCGGACGATTATGGATAGCGTGTGCTAAATCGGCATAGTCACGTGGCGACGGTTCAAGACCGCCACTCAAATTCAGCCCCAGCTCGCCCAAGAAATCGCGGAAACCCGTTAAGCGTTCTTCGCCCGGTACATCATGGACACGGTATAACGCGGGTTCTTTCATCTTCTCGACAAAACGGGCAGAAGCAACATTGGCCATAATCATACATTCTTCAATGATCTTATGGGCATCGTTACGCTCTGCAGGCTCAATACGCTCGATTTTACGGTCGGCGTTAAAGATAAACTTAGTTTCGATGGTTTCAAATTCAATGGCACCGCGCTGATCGCGTGACTTTTTAAGCACCTTGTACATCGCATACAGTTCTTGCAGATGCGGTACCAGAGGCTGATATCGTTCACGCAGCTCTTCATCGCCATCGAGCATCTTGCTGACTTTGGTATAAGTCAAACGGGCATGGGAATTCATGACCGCTTCATAATGTGTGTAACCCGAAAGCTCACCCTCATCAGAAATGGTCATTTCACACACCATACACAAGCGATCAACCTGGGGGTTCAGTGAACATAAGCCGTTCGACAGGACCTCCGGCAACATCGGGATCACCTGAGAAGGGAAATACACCGAGTTACCACGCTTGACTGCCTCTTTATCTAGTGCTGAATCAGGGCGTACATAGTGGCTTACATCTGCGATTGCGACCCATAAACGCCAGCCACCGGATGTGTTGCGTTCACAATAAACTGCATCATCAAAGTCACGGGCATCTTCACCATCGATAGTCACCAATGGCAGGTCACGCAAATCGACACGTCCCTGCTTCGCCTCTTCCGGCACGTCTTCAGCTAAGCCTTTGATCTGGCCTTCGACTTCGACAGGCCACTCATTCGGAATGTTATGAGTACGCAGCGCAATTTCGATTTCCATGCCCGGTGCCATGTTTTCACCCAGCACTTCGACCACTTTCCCCACAGCATTGTACTGGCGGGTGGCGCGCTGGTTAATTTCAACCACCACCACATTGCCCATCCGTGCGCCCATGCGCTGCTCGTTTGGAATAACAATATCCTGGGCGATACGAGAGTCATCCGGGACGACAAACCCCATGCCCTCTTCGATAAAGAAGCGACCGACAATCGGTGCGGTATTTTCTTGTAAAACACGTACCACACGGCCTTCACGACGGCCGCGCTTATCGACCCCGGCAACTTGCGCAAGAATATAGTCACCATGGATCACACCACGCATCTGGTGGTGCGGTAACATTAAATCTTCTTTTGTTCCCACGCCTTCAGGGCGAACAAAGCCAAAGCCATCACGATGGCCAATAACATGGCCTTTGATCAAATCAAGACGTTCTGGCAGGGCATAACACTGGCGACGAGTAAAAACGAGCTGGCCGTCACGCTCCATCGCACGCAGGCGACGACGCAAGCCTTCATATTGATCGTCCCCTTTTAGCTGTAACTCAGCAAATAACTGATCACGGCTAACCGGGGCAGTAAAGCCTCGGATGACTTCCAGCAGAAGCTCGCGGCTTGGAATAGGGTTTTCGTAATTTGATGCTTCGCGATCGCGGAAAGGATCGACCGGTAAATCGGTAGTACCTTTGGACATAAACAGATCCATGTTGGCAGGAATATCCATTAATTATATCAATTAAATAGATTCCGGCCATTGGTGAACAGATGGGAGCAAAGAATAACGTTCTCTGCTCCACTAATTAGGCTGGAGGTTATTGGCTTTACGGATTATTCCGTTACCGGACTGTCAAGCAACACACGCAACGGCTGATTATCCTCAATCAAGCTCGTTAATGTATGCTGGTCTAACTCAGTCAAGAACGCACTTCTTGCCGCGCTTAAAATACCTTTCAAACGACAGGCAGGCGTAATATGACAAAAGCTTTCGCTGCAATCAATAATCTGAAGCGGCTCTATAGCACGCACAACATCACCTAAAATTATTCTATCGGCAGGCATACCTAAACGGATACCACCGTTTTTACCCCGTACCGTTTCAACGTAACCCAACTGACCTAGTTTATTGATGATCTTAACCATATGGTTACGCGACACACTATAAACGTCAGTGACTTTACTGATACTGGCTAATTCGCCTTCAGGTAAGGTGGCAAGGTATATCAAGGCACGCAGGCCATAATCGGTAAAACTAGTTAACTGCACAATAACTCCTCCTGCCGCTATTTTAATCTTGTTCTTGACTAAAAGATACAGATCAGATAGATCTTATAAGATATATAATAAATACAACTTAAGAGAAAGTCATGCTCAATCAACAAACAATTAACACTATAAAAGCAACTGCACCATTATTAGCCGAAACCGGACCGGCACTGACTGCACACTTCTATGAGCGCATGTTCAGCCATAACCCTGAACTCAAAGATATTTTTAACATGAGTAACCAGCGTAATGGGGATCAGCGTGAAGCCTTGTTTAACGCCATTTGCGCGTATGCGAACAATATCGATAATCTCTCAGCACTTTTACCGGCCGTCGAAAAAATCGCTCATAAGCACACAAGTTTCATGATCACTGCCGAGCAATACCAAATTGTGGGCAGGCACTTATTGGCAACCATTGATGAACTATTCTCACCAGGGCAAGACGTTTTAGATGCTTGGGGAGCCGCATATGGTGTGCTCGCCGATGTTTTCATTACCCGTGAAGAAGCCATTTATCAAGAGAATGAAACTAAAAATGGCGGCTGGCGTGGTACTCGTGAATTCGAAGTCGTCGGAAAAAACCAAGAAAGCAGTGTTATCACTAGCTTTACGTTTAAGCCTGTCGATGGCCGCTCAGTTGCGACCTTTAAGCCCGGCCAGTATCTCGGTATTTACCTAAACCCGGAAGAATTCGAGAATCAAGAGATCCGTCAATACAGCCTGTCATCAGCACCTAATAATAATAGTTACCGCATCTCTGTTAAATATGAAGAACAAGGCCGCGTATCCAGTTATCTTCACCGCCATTTAGAGGTAGGAGATACAGTACAACTTGCAGCCCCTGCAGGAGATTTCTTTCTCGATGTTGAACCAACCACGCCTGTGACTCTCATTTCTGCAGGCGTTGGATTAACACCGACCCTATCAATGCTCGAATTTTTAACTGAGCACCAAGCCACGGTACACTGGTTACATGCCGCAGAAAACGGCGAGCAACACGGATTTAAAGATCACGTAAAGACGCTGGCAAAACAGTATGAACACATCAACACAGCTATTTGGTATAGCCGACCACTTGCCGCGGATCGCCAAGCAGAAGATTTCAATTATGAAGGTTTGATTGACTTAACGAAACAACAGACTCAACTGACCGTACCGGCAATGCATTTTTACTTCTGTGGCCCTATCGGTTTCATGCAGCACGTTGCCAATCAGTTGATCGAAATGGGGATTACTGAAGATCGTATTCACTACGAATGCTTCGGCCCGCATAAAGTACTCTGACAAACACAGAAGTATCTGGAGATTCCAAGCGTAACCCAATAGGTTGCGCTTTTTTATACGTCGGAAAACAAAAGGGGGAAAGTGATCGTACCAAGATCACTACCAGAATGTATCCCGGCGTTTCGCACGCGCTATCACATTCGCTGGCATCCGCCGTTCAAGGCCCACCCGCAAGCGAGTAATTTTACTATGGGTGTTTTTACTGGGTGTCACGGTGTTGTATAACCAGCGATAGGCTTCTTCAAAATCAAGCGGGCTGCCGTAGTTGCTCAATAGCAGTTCCGCTAGCTGAATTCGTGCATCGACATTTCCCATCGAGGCCGCTTCACGCAAGTAGGGAACCGCACGCTCCTGATCTTGCTGGACCAGCGTACCCTTGGCGTAATAACGGCCAAGCTGCTCTAGCGCCGCGGGCGATCCCTGATGAGCTGCCGACTGCATGTAATAAACTCCCAGCTCGACATCACGCTCAACACAGATCCCCCATGCCAGCATGTCCCCATAGAGGAATTGATAAGAGGGTGACTCTACTCGGCGTGCACGCGCTTCAATATCCTGAACTAACTGACAATCATCAGCCTTCACTTGTTGCAAGTGGGTATTGGTCTCAAATAGCTTGATCAGCTCTGAATCGGAATACACCGGCACGGCCTCACCGACACTTTCCAATGCATAGGCAGGAGTTACAACCAGCAATGTTGAAAGCAGTAAGGTACGCAGATCCATGAACTCATCTCTATTAAACCGTAGATAGCATATCGGCTAAGACGTTCCAGACTTTAGGGCATTTAACAAAAAACGGCAATTATTTGCCGCAGAGCTCCATCACGACAAAGAGGATTTGACACAATATTTTTTGCATCAGTTTGAGGTCGGTCATATTGAATAACTTAGAAAGCAATGAGTTAAAAAACACTTAAACAGCAGCAATAAAAAAGCCAACCGAACGGTTGGCTTTTTTTATCACTGACTCACAGTAGAGGGCGATGACTCACCATACAGCGGCAATTATTCACCGTATGGGTGAACCTTGATAATAGTTTCATTACGGTCAGGACCCGTCGAAACGATGTCGATTGGCACACCCGTAAGCTCTTCGATACGAGCGATATAGTCTAATGCCGTTTGTGGAAGCGCATCCAAAGACTTCGCACCAAATGTACTCTCAGACCAACCAGGCATAGTTTCGTAAATCAGCTCAATGTTCTCGTAAGCGTCAGCCGCCATTGGTGATACTTCAAGCACAGTACCGTCAGCCATTTTATAGCCAGTACAGATTTTGATCTCTTTCAGGCCATCCATAACGTCTAGCTTAGTTAGGCAGAAACCAGAGATTGAGTTGATCTGCACTGCACGGCGCATTGCAACCGCATCGAACCAGCCACAACGGCGCTTACGGCCAGTCGTTGCACCAAACTCGTTACCTTTAACGCCAAGGTGTTCACCGACAGCATCATCAAGTTCTGTTGGGAATGGACCCGCACCAACGCGAGTACAGTAGGCTTTCGCGATACCCAGGATATAACCCAGGTGACGAGGACCAAAACCTGAACCCGAAGCAACACCACCAGCAGTCGTATTTGAAGACGTTACATACGGATATGTACCGTGGTCGATATCCAGCAGCGTACCTTGCGCCCCTTCGAACATGATCTTATCGCCACGCTTGCGCGCGTCATCCAGTTCTTGAGTTACGTCGATAACCATAGAAGTCAGAATATCAGCCTGTGCCATGATATTTTCCAGAACTTCTTCGTAGCTTACTGGTTCAGCATTGTAGTAATGCTCAATCTGGAAGTTATGGTAAGCCATAACTTCTTTCAGCTTCTCAGCAAATGTTTCTTTATCGAATAGATCGCCAACACGCAGACCGCGACGAGCAACTTTATCTTCGTAGGCAGGACCGATACCACGACCCGTAGTACCAATGGCTTTTTTACCACGAGCGATTTCACGCGCTTGGTCAAGAGCGATATGATACGGAAGAATTAGCGGACAAGCTTCTGACAGGAACAGGCGCTCACGAACAGGGATACCACGTTCTTCTAGCGGGCCCATTTCTTTCATCAGTGCATCTGGAGAAAGTACAACACCGTTACCGATGATGCATTTAACGTTGTCACGCAGGATACCTGATGGGATCAGGTGAAGGACAGTTTTTTCACCGTCAATGACAAGGGTGTGACCTGCATTGTGGCCACCCTGGTAGCGCACTACGTATTTTGCATCTTCGGTCAGCAGATCAACGATCTTACCCTTGCCTTCGTCACCCCATTGGGTGCCAAGAACGACTACATTATTTGCCATCTTTCTTCGTCTATCAGTAGTTAAAAAAGGATTCTAGCACCTTACAGAACCGCTTGCAGTCATTTTTTGACCATACGAAATTATTCTGAAAGAAGAGTATCACGATACTCAGCTAGGGCGATTTACATACTATAGTACATCATGTAGGCAATAATACTGCCGGCCACAACCAGACAACCGCCGATTCGGCGCAAAGCGTTGTCATTCTGCTGACTTAGCTGACTGACCATTTCACGCCAGCCGCGAGGTGCCAATAACGGACCTAACCCTTCAACCACCAGCACAAGGCCGATGGCCATCCAAACTGCTTTATTCATGCTAATTCCCGTCATATCAAATTGAGTAATACTGCATCCATTCATTATTTCCCACTGACAAAAAAAAAGACAAGGCCTTCTGGCCTTGCCTTTCGATTTTCAATTCAGCAGGCTTATTTTACGCCACTGGCTTCTTTCATATACCGGAAGAAGTCACTGCTAGGATCGACAACGAGAATATCGTTTTTCGAGTTAAAGCTATTTTCATACGCTTTTAATGAACGTAAAAAGCTATAGAACTCCGGATCCTGGTTGAACGCATCAGCGTAAATTTTCGCGACTTGCGCATCTGCAGTACCACGTACAACACGCGCTTCTCGGTCGGCTTCAGCCAGTATTTTCGCCACTTCCAGTTCAGACTGGGCGCGAATAACTTCGGCTTTTTCTCGACCTTGCGAGCGGTGCTTACGAGCAACCGATTCCCGCTCGGCACGCATACGACGGTAGATAGACTCACTGATTTCATCAGGCAGGTTGATTTTTTTCATACGAAAATCAACAACTTCAACACCCAAATCTTTCATTGCACTGACTTTAATTTCAGCAAGAACATCAGCCATAATTTGATCACGCTGACCTTCTACTTCTTTACGAGGTGCAACTTCAGCCACAATCTCATTGACCACCGCTTCTGCCGCTGCTGGTGCTTCTGTATCTTCAACAGCAACTTTACGCTCTGGTCCTGAAACGATTTGCTTGATTTCTTTCGAACCAATTTCAGCCCGCAGGTTATCAACCACTTTACGTTTCAAGAGTGCTTCAGCAGTCAACTTATCACCACCACCCGTCGTTAGGTAGTACTGACCATAATCACTGATACGCCACTTAACGTAAGTATCGATGATGACATCTTTTTTCTCTGCTGTTACAAAACGGTCTGCCTGATCATCCATGGTCTGAATACGAGCATCCAGCGTTCTTACACGGTCAAACAGCGGTACTTTAAAATGCAAGCCCGGCTTATATATATGGACTACTTCAGTATTCGCATCTTTCAGAATACGACCGAAACGGACCACAATACCGCGTTCACCTTCACGCACCACAAAGACTGACATCAGCAGCAAAGCAATAAAGATGACAACCACTGGGATCATTAATTTACGCATGATTAATATCTCCCTTGACGACCGGTATCAGTACGCGTTGGCGCCGATACAGGATTTTGGGTTTCAGCTTTTTCAAGTTCAATACCATAAGAGCTGCTTGATGTACCCGTTTTCGGTTTTGCCTGTGTTGATTGATTAATCAGCTTATCCAGCGGTAAATAAAGCAGATTACCACTTGATTTAGAATCAACCATCACCTTGCTGGTGTTGCTGTAAACACGCTCCATCGTTTCAATGTACAAACGATTACGCGTAACGTCTTGCGCAGCAAGGTACTGAGGAAGCAACTTCTCAAACTGAGAAACTTCACCCAATGCACCGTTGACGGTTTTTTCTAAATAACCTTGCGCTTCTTTCTTCAGACGTTCAGCACGACCGGTTGCCTTAGGCAAAATATCATTGCTGTACGCTTCTGATTCACGGACAAAACGCTCTTCATCTTCTCGCGCAGCAATGGCGTCATCAAAGGCATCTTTAACAGCCTCTGGCGGACGCGCCGACTGGAAGTTAACGTCAACGACCAAGATACCCATATTGTAATTCTGGATGATCTTGTCGATCGCTTGCTGGGTATTGGCACGAATTGTCTGACGGCCTGTGGTTAAGGCTTCATCCATCTTCGAATCACCGATAACCGCACGCAGGGCAGAATCCGTTGCCTGACGCAGGCTATCGTCAGCATTCGTTACGCTAAACAGATAGTTTTTTGCATCAGAAACACGGTACTGAACATCCATCTCAACTTTCAATACGTTTTCATCTTTGGTCAGCATTAGACCAGAGCTACGCAGTGAACGAATCGCCTGAACGTTTACGGGTTCAACCTCATCGATAAAAGTCGGCTTCCAGTTCAGACCCGGCCCCACCATCTCGTAAAACTTACCGAAGCGTAATACCACGCCTCGTTCAGCTTCGCCGATGGTATAGAAACCAGAAAAACCCCAAACTGCAGCAGCCAGCACTGCAATCACCCCTAAACCAACAGCACTGCCACCGGTTGAAGGGCCTTTTTTATTACCAAAAATACCACCAAATTTACGACTCAGTTTTGAAAAAACCTCATCGAGATCTGGCGGTCCTTGTTCACGTCCGCCGCGATTATTACTACCCCAAGGGTCTTTATCACGGCCGCCGTTGTTTCCAGGCTCATTCCACGCCATTATAGAACTCCATCAATATGATATGACGACAGTTTTTATTACTGTAGCAGTCCATTAAGCAACGATAAAGTCATCTAATGAAGTACTTTCTCTTTTTTGTAATCGTGACCAGTCTGCCAACGGTAAACGAATATCAATAATTAAACAGCCATCTGATTCATATTCTTCACACAAAATACAACCGAGCTGATAAAACATACTGCGATACCGGCCAATCAATGGCGGCGGTAAACGCAAGGTGTGCTTCACCATAGTACCAGACAAACGTGCCGTTAAGGCTTCGAACAGCAGGTCAATGCCTTCCCCTTCGATTGCCGACACCCAAACTCGTACCGGCATTCCCTCATCGTCACGTTCAATACGAGGCTCACACCCATCCAGATTGTCGATTTTATTCATCACAATCAGAGTCGGTATTTCATTGGCCTCGATCTCTTCCAGCACTGTATCCACTGCATCAATATTTTCACGGTAGCGCTCATCACTGGCATCAACCACATGAAGCAATAAGTTCGCTTCCTGGGTCTCTTTCAGTGTTGCTTTAAATGCCGCGACCAAATCATGAGGCAGGTGACGAATAAACCCGACGGTATCAGCCAGAATAGATGTTCCGACATCGGCTACATTAATCTTACGCAATGTAGGATCCAAGGTCGCAAACAGCTGATCAGCGGCATACACTCCAGCATCGGTAATACGGTTAAACAGCGTCGACTTGCCGGCATTGGTATAACCGACCAGTGAGATTGTCGGAATATCGGCGCGATTTCTCGCTCGACGTCCCTGATCCCGCTGCTTCGAAACCTTCTCTAACCTTCGCAAAATAGTTTTAATGCGATCACGCAATAAACGCCGATCCGTTTCCAGCTGAGTTTCACCCGGACCTCGCAGGCCGATACCACCTTTTTGACGCTCAAGGTGAGTCCAGCCACGGACCAATCGAGTGGAAAGATGACGTAACTGAGCAAGCTCAACCTGAAGCTTACCTTCGTGGGTACGCGCTCGCTGAGCAAAGATATCGAGAATTAAGCCCGTTCGGTCTACTACCCGACACTTGCACAAATGCTCCAGGTTACGCTCTTGCGCTGGAGAAAGAGAATGGTTAAATATTACGATCTCGGCCCCTTCGGCCCGAACCGCATCGGCAATTTCCTGTGCTTTACCTTCGCCCACGTAATACTTAGGGTGGGGAGTCTTACGGCTACCTGTCACGACACGTAGCATATTGACTCCCGCAGAGGAAACCAGCATTTCACATTCGCTGAGATCTTCCCATTCCCCTTCTTGCGTGAAGTTGATATGAACAAGAATCGCCTGCTCACCAGCTTCATAACGGTCAAACAAGCAATCAACTCCTTAATTGAAGAATCTTATTCTTCGGTTTGTTCTTGGGTACGCTCAGCTCCAGCCGGACGATCACTCGCATGATGATGATTCACCGGGCGAGCAGGAACAACTGTAGAAATAGCATGCTTATAAACCATCTGGTTGACGGTGTTTTTAAGTAAGATCACGAACTGATCAAAGGATTCAATCTGACCTTGAAGTTTAATGCCGTTCACCAGGTAAATAGAGACCGGAATTCTTTCACGACGCAGCGCATTCAAAAACGGGTCTTGCAGAGATTGCCCCTTAGCCATTATTTCTTTTCCTTATTTGTTTGTAGTTGTATTTAGCAACGAACAAAAACTAAAAATACGCAAAACAGTTCAGAGTATACACTTTATTCAAACATCACAACTAACTGAGTTTGTGACTGTTTGTAACGCTGTATCCCCGTTACTGCTATCTAACCACGTCAAATCTTTCCAGCTACGTAACCAGGTAATTTGACGCTTCGCCAATTGACGGGTTGCACAGATACCACGGAAAACCGCTTCATCTAAATCACACTTCCCGTCCAAGTAGTCCCACATCTGTCGATAACCGACACAACGGATTGATGGAAGATCGGGGTGTAAATCACCCCGCTCGTATAAAATACGCACTTCCTGTTCAAAACCGGCATCGATCATTTTCTCGAAACGTTGCTCAATTCTTTGATGTAGAACAGCCCTATCCTTGGGTGCTATTGCAAATTGGTGGACCTTGTACGGCAATGATTCACCCTGAACTTTCGTCAATTCGGTTAAAGTTTGACCCGAAATGCGAAAAACTTCCAACGCACGAGATAATCGCTGTGGATCATTAGGATGGATACGAGCCCCGGAAACCGGATCAATCCGCACTAATTCCTCATGTAAACCTTGCCAGCCTTTCTCTTGTGCTTCTTGCTCTATTTCAGCACGGATTTCACGATCCGCGGCTGGTAAGGGCGACAAACCTTCAAGTAAGGCTTTGTAGTACAACATAGTACCACCAACTAACAAGGGGATGCGCCCAGCTGCAACTATATCAGCCATTTCTTTCAGTGCATCAGCACGAAAGTCTGCAGCTGAATAACTTTGCGCTGGATCACGAATATCGAGAAGACGATGGGGAGCTAATGCTAATTCCCGAGCATCTGGCTTTGCCGTACCGATGTCCATCCCTTTATAGATAAGGGCGGAATCGACACTAATCAACTCTACCGGTAACTGTTCACGCAAACGGATAGCAAGATCTGTTTTTCCCGATGCTGTTGGCCCCATTAAAAAAATGGCCTGAGGTAATGACTTACTCATATTCAAATGCTTCTATTGCTGCGCAAACATCTACGGGACGCAACAAATATTGATAATACTGTTCAAGATCGTCGGCCCATAGTTGCTCGACTTCTGTCACTAATTGGATCGCCTGAGACAAACTAAAGGCATCCGCTGGCACCGTACATTGCAATGACAGCCAATCCAGTAACTTACTCCAGCCCTGAGCGTCAGGATCGTCGGCGACTGATACCAGATAGGTTAACAAATTTGGAATAAGCTGTTGTAAGTTTTGCTGCCTTAACGGCATACAAACCGACAAAATGATCAATCCCGTCTTGCCTTTGGCCTTTAAAGTGATCCCCAGCTGCTTTAGTAGCTGAGCATGCAGCTCTGCACATGCTATCAGCTCAGGCTCGACCGGAACGGAATGCGGGATCAGTAGTGGCTGCGGCTTTAAGCCTTCAGTGGCAGCCCGACGTAATTGCCCCTTGTGACGTAACCCCTGAGCATAATCGAGTGACAGCACATAAATACCGGCATTTCGGCTAAGTAACAAAAAACGATCGCTAACCAGACCAAGGGCTTTACCTAATCCCCCCCCAGGCTTGGTATCAATCACATTTTGTCGTGTTGGTTGAATGGGCTTATTGTCTTGCCGAGATGGTGGGGCATGGCTGTTATCTGTCTTAATGGCACGACCAGACGGCTCATACCGATGAGACGGATTCTCGACCGAACCAGCCGCTGAGCGGGAAGATTCCGACGCCGTTTGCATTAAACGCTGATAAACGGCCACTTCCTGTCTGGATGGACTGTCACTACCGAACTGCCGCTGAGCACGATTCGCCCCATCGGATGAAGAAGGGCGACGTGAATCAATTGCCGGGTAATCGGAATCTCTGCCACTCTTGAGATTATGGGAACTGGCGCCGCTTGGGCCTGCGTGACGATCATTATCCCCCTCCTGCACTTCACCCTCTTGGCAGGCATGGTCAGGGGCTGGTCTTTCTTCCTCGACACGCGGTGTCTGTGGACGTAGCCATTCCGCAGGCTGTGCTTTGTTCGGATAATCAGGCGTACGTGCTATCGCCTTCATCACAGGCCGCGGCTCTGCAATATGATGTGCCGTGCTTTCTGCTGATGTTATGGCCGGTTCTGCATAAGGAGCAGCAATCGCACTGGCTCGCTGCGGGGCGCTGTAGATCTGTTCGTCATCAACGGCGCTTTGCTGCAATGCGCTCTGAATGCCCTGATAGATGAAATCGTGAACCAGACGGGCCTGATGAAAACGTACCTCATGTTTAGCCGGGTGCACATTGACATCGACCTGATGCGGGTCGACTTCAATAAACAGGACATAAGCGGCATATTGAGCGGGCGCAAGGCTGGACTCGTAGGCCTGACGGATCGCATGATTGATCAGTTTATCTTTCATCATACGGCCATTGACATAACAATATTGAATGTCATTTTGCACCCGAGCACCTTGCGGGCTACAAATCCAGCCCGACAATTTCAAATCACCATGTTCAAGCTCAACCGCCAATGCATGCTGCAAAAAGCCCTGCCCGCAAGCCGATGCAAGACGGCGCTCTTTCTGGATCTGAGTTTGTGAACTGCGATACTGGCGAATGATTTTGCTGTTATGACGCAGGGTGATCGAGACATCGAACCGACTAAGTGCTATTCGCTTTAACAGTTCATCAATGTGGTTAAATTCCGTCTTTTCAGTTCGAAGGAATTTACGGCGGGCCGGGGTATTAAAGAATAAATCGAGCACTTCAACCGTGGTACCGACAGGGTGTGCCGCAGGCTTAAGCTGCACGTCCATATCCCGCCCTTCAGCATAAGCCGACCAGGCTTCCTCCTGCCCTTCAGTACGCGATGTCAGGGTCAGACGGGAGACGGAACTGACACTTGCCAGCGCTTCGCCGCGAAATCCCAGACTGACAATCGCCTCTAAATCATCCAACGACGATATTTTGGACGTGGCATGACGGCTAAGCGCCAGACCGAGCTCTTCTTTTACGATGCCTTTACCGTTATCACGAATACGGATCGTGCGGCTGCCCCCTTTATCGATATCGATATCAATTCGGGTAGCTCCGGCATCCAGGCTATTTTCGACCAGCTCTTTGACAACAGAGGCAGGCCGTTCAACTACTTCACCGGCAGCAATCTGGTTAGCCAGCCGAGCGGGTAAAATCTGAATCGGCATAATTAACTTCTGGGTATGGTTAAAGTCTGGCCTACGGCCAATGTATCTGAGCTTAGCTTATTCATAGTTCGGATGCTATCAACACTCACCCCATAATGCGCGGCAATCTTACCAAGAAACTCACCGCGCTTAACGGTATGTTGCTTGGCTGCTGGCACCCTCACCTCAATTTTTAGCTTTTGCCCGACGGCCAGATCATCTGAACGTAACTTATTCACTTTTCGGATACTGGCAATCGTCACGCCATAGCGTGCGGCAATTTTACCCAGAAATTCACTGCGCTGTACCTTATGCACCAGGGTTTGAGTGACAGTTGCATTTGAGGCTGATGCCTTCGGTTTTGACGCCGAGATGATCGTGTTGGCAGCAGCCTTGTTTGTAACCGCCCGATGAGTAAGAGCAACAGGCGCAGCGCTCGGAACAACCAGAACCTGTCCAATTTTCAGCGAACTCGATGTTAAACTGTTGGCTGATTTAATGGCTGATATCGACGTACCGTATTTCTTGGCAATGATACTCAGCGACTGGCCAGGTGTGACTTTATGCTTAATGCCATTTTTCCTGGCGGCAAACAGCGTCCCTTCCGGCGGGTTACTGTCAAAGTAGGCCAGAATGCCTTTATAGATAGCACCGGCTAACTTGTTTTGATGGGACCGTGAATTCAGCAACCGCTCTTCTGTAGGGTTAGTGATAAACCCGGTTTCCACCAGTAATGACGGAATATCCGGTGATTTTAAAACGGCCAAGCTGGCATGCTCGGGTTTGCTTTTGTGCAGCGTGGTGACTTTACTGATCTCTTTCAGCACTTTCGATGCCACCTCATAGCCTTCTTTCTGGGAATGGCTGAATTGCAGATCGAGCACTGCCATACTGAGGTATTGATCGTTGTTGTCACCCGACAAGACATCTCCGCCACCCAATAATTCAGATTGCTTTTCGTGTTGCTCCAGCCAGCGACCAATTTCGCTATTGGCGCGGCGGGTATTCAACACCCAGACCGATGCTCCTCGCGGCTGCGGTTTATGGAAACCATCCGCATGAATAGAAACAAGCAGATGCGCTTTATTCCGGCGGGCAATGTCAGAGCGTTTATTAAGATTTACAAAGTAATCACTATGGCGGGTCATCACCGCTTTCAGCCCTGGTGTCGCATCAATTTTTGCCGCCACTTTTTTCGCTACTGCCAACGTGACATTTTTTTCGTACTTTTTAGCCGGCCCGATAGAGCCGGGATCTTCCCCGCCATGTCCGGCATCTATTGCGATAATGATATCGTCACGCCCAGACGGTAACTGGGCTTGTTGGTTAGTGGTTACTTTTCCTTCAGGCTGCGTTTTTTTGCTCTGCCCAATGTTGTTACTATGCGGTAAATCTAACACCAAACGGTGGCTGTGATGCCCGTCAGGTGACGGCGCCAGGCTAAATATCTTAGGGCTGGTTTTCGCTTTAGTTTCAAACACCAACCGAAAGGAGCCTTTTTCAGGCGCACTGCTACTGCGGATTTTCTTCAATACGTCACTGTGACTCACCCCAATCGGAAGCTGGGTCTTAAGTGTTGTTTGTTTTAAGTCCACAACTAAGCGATCAGGTTTGGTCAGCGTAAAATAACTGTACGTTGCCTTATCTTTTAGATCTAAAACAACTCGGGTTTCGTCTGGCGCCGGCCAGACACGAACCCCTTTCAGCTCATTGGCAATGGCCACAGAACTAAATAGCCCTACCCCTAATAAAAGAATATTAAAAAAAGCCCGCGTAGACATTTTGATCAACACAACTCCAAACTTTTGATCAACGCCATACCATAATCATTATTGGCGATTATCGTAACCTTACGCTGTTCACCGTGATAGCGCATTTCTAATACCAGATCCGGCGCAGGCAGCAAACCTTCCCCCTTTTCCGGCCATTCCACCAAGCAGATCGCATCGTCAGTGAAATAATCACGGATCCCCATAAATTCTAATTCTTCCGGATCTGCCAAACGGTACAGATCAAAGTGATACACATGCCAGGGTGGCAATTCATAGGGTTCAACCAATGTATAAGTTGGGCTTTTAACATTCCCCTGATGCCCTAACGCACGGATAAAACCACGGCTAAACGTGGTTTTTCCCGCACCGAGATCACCATGAAGATGAATTGTAGTCTGGCGCTTACAGGCTGTCGCAAGTCGCAGGCCTAGATCTACTGTTGCTTGCTCGTCGGCAAGTATGGTTTCAAATGTTTGCATTATTATCTTTATCTTGGGTTTACTAATTGTCGAATATACGGAAACAAATCACCCGCCAGCATACCACGCTCTCCGTCTCTGGCGCACAAATCGGCCGCTTTACTGTGAATCCAAACACCCGCGCAGGCTGCATCAGGTAAGGATAAGCCTTGTCCTAACAAGGCGCCGATAATGCCAGACAGCACATCGCCCATTCCGCCGGTTGCCATTCCAGGGTTACCTTCAGAGCAAATCCAAAGCTGGTGTCCGTCATAAACCAGGGTTCCCGCCCCTTTCAATACCGCCACTCCGCCATATTTTTGCTGTAATGACCGCACCGCACGGAACCGATCCGCTTCTACCTCTTTCACGGTCGTCTTCAGCAAACGGGCGGCTTCGCCCGGGTGCGGGGTAATTATACGGTTATTTTTATGGTCTGGTGAAAATGCTAATAAGTTCAATCCATCAGCATCGATAACCGTCTTTTTTTCACAACCGTTAAGATAAAAGAACAGCGCCTGGCTCCAGTCGCTCTGTCCAAGCCCCGGCCCGATCACCACCACATCAGCCCAATCCAGCCGCTGACTGATCTCATGGGCTTTTTCCTGCCAGCCTTGCACCATTATCTCTGGCCGGGCCGTCACAATTGACAAGACATTGTCAGGTTGTGTGATAACAGCCGTTAATCCAGCCCCCGTGCGCGCACTCGCTTCCGCCGCTAAACGGATAGCACCAGCCATACCTAGGTCGCCCCCGACACATAATACCCGGCCATGATCCCCTTTATGTGCCGTACGAGCACGCCTCGGTAGATGACGTAATACCTGACCTTCATCAACTCTGACACTGGCAGGTTCGGTGATCTGCTGAAAGGCATCAGCCACCTCTAAGCCTGCAAACTGGATTTGACCACAATAACGAGCCGCCAGGCCGGTGCACAAGCCTTGTTTAACACCAATAAAAGTAACGGTGATATCGGCCTCTACAGCTTCGCCGGAAGAAGCCCCCGTGTCGGCGTATAAACCCGAAGGTACATCAACGGCAATAACAGGGCTAGTTGCCCGATTGATTGCCTTAATCAAGACTGCACAATCAGAGCGTACTGAGCCCTTAAGCCCGGTACCCAATAGCGCGTCGATGATCACCTCAACCTGCTCAGGGACGTCGGCATGCGGTACTCCTATCTCACCACCGGCAGCTAACCAGGCATCGCGCGCTGTTGCCGCATCACCGGTTAATTGAGAGGCGTCCCCTAAATGCCATAGCTGAACGTTCAAGCCATGCTCTTTGGCAAGTCGGGCTGCCACATAGCCGTCGCCCCCATTATTCCCACTGCCGCAACAGACCAGCACAGAAGTCGCATCAGGATACTGTTCTAACAATGTAGAAAACACCGCATGACCGGCCCTTTCCATCAGCTGATACATCTCCAGCTGCATCGCCTGTGCGGCAGCCCTTTCTCCGACTCTAACCTGCTCTGCCCGATATAAAGAAATAGGCAGCGATGGCATAACCATACTCATTCCTTACTGTGTTGTTCTTGCTAACAGAAAACAATTTCTCCCAGACAAAACATAACACATTGAAAAAACCTTCCGACGCTTTTTTCCTTTTCACTGACGACGACGGCGATTATTGTCTGCCAGGTTATGTGGTACACTTCGCCCCCATTATTTAACGGCCTCCCATTGACACCATGAGCATTGATTACACCGCACTCACCCAGAAAATTAAACAATGGGGAAAAGAGCTAGGGTTCCAACAGGTTGGGATCTGCGATATCGATCTCAAGCAGCATGAAGCGCAATTACAGCGCTGGTTAGACGCGGGCTATCATGGAGATATGGATTGGATGGCTCGTCATGGCATGATGCGTGCGCGGCCCGCTGAGCTACTGCCAGGTACCGTAAGGGTGATCAGTGTCAGAATGAACTATCTGCCACCGGATGCGGGTTTTGCCCAAACCCTTAAGCAACCGCTGAAAGCCTACATTAGCCGCTATTCATTGGGCCGTGATTACCACAAGCTTATTCGCAACCGCTTAAAACGTTTAGGCCAGCTGATTGAAACCGAAGTCGGTCAATTTGGCCACCGCCCTTTTGTCGATTCAGCACCTATCCTGGAACGCCCGTTAGCGGAAAAAGCCGGACTTGGCTGGACGGGGAAGCATTCACTGAACCTCAACGATAATAGCGGTTCGTGGTTTTTCCTTGGCGAGTTACTGATCGACCTGCCGCTCCCCGTTGATACCCCGGTTGAAAATCAATGTGGTAAATGTGTCGCCTGCATCACCAGCTGCCCGACTGGCGCGATTGTCGAAGAAGGTGTCATTGACGCCAGGCGTTGTATTTCATACCTGACAATTGAATTTGCAGGGATCATTCCCGAAGAATTTCGAGAAAAAATCGGTAACCGTATTTACGGGTGTGATGACTGCCAACTGGTTTGCCCGTTCAATCGTTTCTCTGAGCTGACGGAAGAAACGGATTACCACTGCCGTGATACCTTATATCAGCAGGATTTGCTGACACTTTTCCAATGGGATGAACCATCTTTCCTGAAATACACTGAAGGTTCGGCGATTCGCCGTATCGGCCATATCCAATGGTTGCGCAACCTGGCGATTGCCATCGGCAATGCACCTTATGATGCGGAGCTTCTTGATGCCTTAGACAAACGTGCGGGGCTCAGTGAACTGCTAGACATCCACATCCGCTGGGCGATAACAAAACAACAAGAAAAACGTGCCGAACTTGTTATTGATGTACTACCATCTAAGACAAAAAGGCTTATTCGCATTGTAGAAAAAGGCCTTCCTCGCGACGCCTGATCCTCCTGTGTACGGCAGTGATCAAGCATATAAAATGAGAGCTAAGTCTGTATTCTATATGAATGTGGAAAACATTTTCAGTGATTGGATTTCATACCTCGCCCCAAAACATTAAACACAGGTGGTGGATAACAGCATTAAGATATTTATCCAGCCACACCACATATTGATCAAGCTGTATATAAAAACTGAATAAGTCGATAAAACAAATTAAAAGCAACAACTTAAGACTTAGGGGAGTTTTGTGGATAAAGTGAGATCAGTTGATTATTTTGTGAAATATAAAGTTATTCACACCGTACTGGCACACGTAATCAACTGACTTACCCACAACGGAGAGTATGTGGATAACTCTGTGAACTAAGAGCATGGTTTTGACTGGCCACATGGCTACAAAGCCTGAAAACACAAGCTTTCATGCTGTTTCAAGATCTGGATAAAAGAGAGCAGGTACGGATCATAAGCATTCAGTCACTGGCTGGTAGCAATAATGCTACCGGCTGACAATCACAACGAACTGACTAACACTTACATCGTAGTATGACGCCAATGCTTCACAGCATTGGTATTCAGGCCACCAGGCCGTTACAGAGCATCTTATTGATTTTTTCAGAAGACAAAAAAGCCCACCCTAAGGGAGGTTATCTGAATAAACATTAAGATGATGTATCGAAGCTGATTGCTTCAAATGACCCTTTAAAACCAACGTAATAAAGGTACTTTGAGGCAACACACTAGATTGTCGTTAATCGATAAATCCAGGAATGCTGCATTGAGACTATTACTTCACAGTAGTAGGTCAGCTCAACTAGCAGTGCTAGTCTCGCATGCTTGTCTCTCAACAAGTAAATTGGTTGCGGGAGCTGGATTTGAACCAACGACCTTCGGGTTATGAGCCCGACGAGCTACCAAACTGCTCCATCCCGCGTCCGATTTATATCTCACCGTTAGAGTACGGTAACAACTACTGC
>NZ_JBVCPH010000025.1:0-43922 GCF_057456235.1 Photobacterium sp.
ATGCACTGTTTTTGCTCAGGTGTAAGTCGTTGGATAGACTCTAATAGTTGCGTAAAATTGAAGTCTTCCATGCTGGTAGCCTCAAGGAGTTAGCATATCTATCTATAATATAGTTTATCAACTTGAGTACTGAACAGAGCCGTTGGTGTGTCCGCTCATACACTTCGATATTATGAAAAAATCGGATTACTTAAAGAGGTTTGTCGCAATTCCAGTGGACATCGGTTTTATACATCCAAGGATTTGGAGTGGGTAAAGTTTATAGTTAGGCTGAAAGATACAGGGATGCCACTTGAAAAAATTACAGGATATGCAGATTTACGAGAGATGGGAGATATCACTTTACAGCAACGTCAGAAGCTTCTCGAAGAACACCGTATTAGACTAAATTCTGTGATTGAATCTCAGTTAAACCACCTCAAAGCTTTGGATCAAAAAATCACCTACTACAAAGGAAAAATATCTTCTTGACTTAGAGTTAACTCTAACTAGTAGTCTTCTGTAACGGATTGATACAGGAGGTTATTACATGGGTAACACAAGATATAAAATTGGGTTTGAGCAATTGTCACGAATTGATGGTGAGGCTGGGCATAAGGTTATCGAAAGCCTTAAGGAAGTCTGTCCTGATTTAGCCAAGTTCACAATAGAATATCCATTTGGTGATATCTATAGTCGTAGCGGACTTGATTTAAAGTCTCGTGAAATTGCTACCGTGGCAGCGTTAACCGCTTTGGGAAACTGTCAGCCACAATTAAAGGTTCATTTACACGCGGCATTGAACGTTGGCTGTACTGAAGTGGAGATCAAAGAAGTGGTATTGCAAATGTCAGTATATGCAGGATTTCCAGCTGCATTGAATGGTATGTATGCTGTCAAAGATGTCTTGGAAGAACGTCAAAACGGTTAGCTGCCGCTTTTTCACTTGCAACAAGAGTGAGTTTCAAAGCCCTCACGTCTAGTAGCTACCTCTGGTGATTTGCTTTACCAGAGGTTATCCGAAGAGAAATTTTCGGTGTTAAGCTCTAACGCTATTTTTGTCCCACATTGAGCCTGCCGAACACCTCTGGCTCAAAAATGCCCCATAGTGTTAACGTATTTACTCAGTGGCAGGTCATGTCAACTGGCTTTCCATAGACATTTCTTATGGTGGCAGCCTTTCTGCCTACTCTCCATACAATTATCTTATATGTTTAGCGTGGGACAAACTTAGTGTGCCACTATATGTTGAATTTTGAGCAATTTCAAATTGAAAAAAACGCTATAACCCATTGATTTGTATGGATCACCAATCTCATTGTATATTGGGCATGACAGCTGTCAGTACTTGTCTAATATGAGCTTATTTGGTTGGGTAAGGCTGGTTTTCGTTCTTATTTTATTTTTTAAAATCTTTATTTTTATGTTGTTGTGGATTCAGTGGTTCCTGTATAAGGACCGTATAGATGTTGGACTTTGATCAAAAAACTTGAGCTGCTTCACGCTCGCTGAGGTAACTTGGGTATACCGCTTTTTTGTCTTTTTGTGCGCAGGAAGGGAGGTAGTTATAGGAGCCTGACTTAAGGCTGGGGCTTTCATTTATATGACGGTTAGCTAACCGGCGAATTAGAATAAAATCGGGTTAGCTGATAACGAATGCTGCAGGTTATCTCAGGTTATGATGTACTCTCAGGAACCTCTGACTTGGTTTGCTCTAGGGTGGTAAATAAAGCCCTGAAATGGTTTGTCAGCTTGTGGCGGGGTGCTGAATAAATAAGTGGTTGCTGCTGGTAGTGTGATTCTTTCATTTTGATTGATTGAGGTAAATAAGGTTCAAGTACGGGGAGCCCTAAATCTTTAAGATCGGCAATGATTGTCGCAGGGAATTTCGCCTGTGCGTTGAACATGTTGACGATCACACCTTCCACTTCCAGTGTTGGATTATGATCTTCTTTTAGTTCCGCTAAATTATTCAGCAAAGTAATGAGTGCTTGCTGTGAAAAGCTATCGCAGTCGAAAGGAACAAGTAGCCGCTGTGCTGCAATTAATGCAGTTTTGCTATAAAAGTTAAGATTAGGTGGTGTATCAAGGTAAATGCGATCATACTTTTTATCCAGCTCATCAAGCGCGTCACGTAATTTATAAATTTTATAACGACGCTCAAGTTCTGCTTCAATCTTTTCAAGTTTTGGGCTGGAAGGAATAATATCGAGATTGGTAAATGCTGTCGGTTGGGGGAAGTTTATGATCGGAGTTGAGACGGTGAACCAGCCAACGGTTTGGTTTAATAAATCAGCAACGGTTCGTTTATTATCAGCATTGGTATCACAGCCAAGGTAGTGGCTACTGTTTCCTTGCACATCTAAGTCAATAAGTAATGTCTTATACCCCTGTGAAGCACTTAGAGCGGCAAGGTTCGTTGTAATACTGGATTTACCGACTCCACCTTTTTGATTGAAAACCACTCGACGCATTATTCATTCCTTTAATATATCCTATTATTTACAATACGTTACACCAGCACAAATGGAGTGGCAATGTTTGTTTGGTTCTTTTGCGGTGGTGGTAACGCAACACGCGATCTTGACCGTTAATTTTATAATAAGATGATCAATGATATGTTGCGAAGCAGTTCAAATGTAAGCGAAGGCGTTTGTACCGGATCGCAGAAGCCCCCTTACTCAAACTTCAGTGAAGCACTTTACGAGTTAAGGTAAATATATTGCTTCCAACTCTATTTGAGCTTGCTCTAGTAGCGCCATTAATGTGCCCACATTATCATATTTACCCGCAATAATGGCCTTTTGTAATTCAGCTTGAACAGCCTTTACATTATCTACACGGTCTTTCCTGTTCATTAGAAAGCGTAAACCATCAGCTTGGTCCATTTTTGTACATCCGTTATTTATCGAGGCATAAGACACCATCTCGATGGAGTCTTATGTCTCGATGAGCACGGTGATAAAAAATTTCAGCTGAACAATCTACACACTTAAATTTAAGGTAGTTATTTTTCAGAATTTTTTCTAAAAACGTCCTGTGTATTTGATTAAACACAGTATTATCTTTACAGGAAGGGCACTTTTCATAGATCTGCATATAACTAAGCCTTCTCGCGAATAACAAAAGATCACTATATACCATATAGGATATGAAACCGACTGCATCAATAGTATGAGTAATCAGCGTGCTCATGCTGTGATATTGGTCCCAAAAAATAAAATAAGTCGTCATCAGCGTAATGGAACATTTTGGTGTCCATTGAGGTTTATGACCTCCTTAAAACGAGTTGTAAGGAGGCTGAACCGATATTATTCATTGATACTGTTTATCCAACGCTGGAGGCTAGAATTACGGATGGTTGGTGAGGGGTCCACCTATGAACCTTGTGCAAACGAGCATTTTGGCAAAGTCATTATTATTCAACTATAGTTCTTGGTATGAATTTTCTTTTTAATACAGGGGGTTGATATGTCTGAACACCACACTTATAAAAAACTAGAAGTGGTTGGCACATCTAAATGCAGTATCGAAGATGCCATCAGTAACGCCATTGACGAGTGCCATAAAACCATTAAAAACATGGAGTGGTTTGAAGTTGTTGAAACTCGAGGCCATATTGTTGATGGCAAGGTCGGTCACTTTCAGGTGGTTATTAAAATAGGTTTTAAAATAGAGAACAGTTAATCGTATTTACCAGAGAAAACCCGCGCCATGGTGCAATTATGACGGGTTAACTTTGTTCATAACGGCTAACATCACTTTGAGAGTACCTAAGACGAAAATGAAAATGCCTCTTGGTTAGAGATAGCTATACTGAAGGGGGGAGTAAATTCAATTTGTTAGGAGAAGCTTATGACTGGTAAGCCGTCCAATCAGTACCTTAAAATCAAACAAAGGCATCCAGGACTTTTAGATGCGGTTGAATCGCTTGGCAAGGCTGTTAAACAGGAAGGGCCGTTAGAAGAGAAAACGGCGCAGCTTATTCAGTTGGCTGCGGCTGCGGCAATCCGTTCGGAAGGCGCTGTACACAGTCATACCAGAAGAGCACTAGAGGCCGGAGCCAGTATTGATGAAATTCGCCATGTCCTTATTCTGCTGACCAGCACCTTGGGCTTTCCTTGCGTAATGGCGGCACTGAGCTGGGCTGATGAGACGTTAGAAGCCAGTCAGCCAACCGAAGTCGGCTCAGATTGGGAAGTATGAATAAACTGCACAAAGCAAAATAAAACGGGATAGCATGAAAAAACCCGCGTTACAGGCGGGTTTCTTTATTATTCAGCAAATAGTTAGGAGTATGAAAAGCGCGTCGAGAGTTAGCTCTTACAGGGTTCTGCTTCTCTCTCGTTGACCACGCTGCAAGCCCAGAAACTTGCGTGGTTGCTACTCTATTCCCCTCGTCTCACAAGACCTATAGGAAGAAAGATACACTTTTCACTAATAATTATAGATCAGCTTCATCAATCGTCCAGCGATCAGAACCAAGTATTTTGCCTTCTCAAGGAAAACCTCTAAGTGCAATATGGAATTGTTGAGTATTAAGCGGCGAAGAAATCAGCGCTTATTATGCCCAACACTTGCCAAAAATCCAGTTCATGATATTTTCACTTCACAATTTATTTTTTGGATTCATTATCATGCCAAAGGCAAGTGAAATAAAAAAATTTGCAGCCATCGAACATAACGGAAAGGTGCTGCTTGTTAAGGAAATCAGCAAACTAACCCCAAGTGGCCGTGCAGGAGCCAGTCTATACAGAATGCGTCTTTATGATGTTGCAACGGGGGCAAAAGTTGATCAGAGCTTCAAGGCCGATGAGATGATTAACCTTGCTGACTTTAGACGTCACCAAGTGACTTTTTCATACATTGATGGCAATGAGTATGTCTTCATGGATAACGAAGATTACACGCCTTATACTTTCAGTAAAGAGTCGATTTCAGAAGAGCTGCTTTTCATCACCGAAGAGACAAAAGGCCTGCAAGTACTGACCGTTGACGGCTCTCCGGTAGCTATCGAATTGCCTGCTACTGTTGATCTGGTGATTGTTGAAACCGATCCTTCAATTAAAGGTGCATCAGCAAGCGCCCGTACTAAGCCCGCGATCCTTTCTACAGGATTGACAGTTCAAGTTCCTGAATATATTGCAAACGGTGAAAAGATTAAGATCAACACCGCGGAACATAAATTCATGAGCCGTGCTGATTCAAAATAATTGAAGTCGATTCATTTGAATTAGGTTTTGTGATTAAGGTACCTCAAATCAGGTTATGTATTGGCTTGGGGAACCTTATGGCAACCGGTAAGCATCAAAAAGAATGAGATGTTTTGACCGTATTCGATTCGATGCGTGTAATGGAGGTAAGAAACTAATTATTTGTACTTTCTCGTTATCGAAGCCAATTGTACAAGCAAAAATACGTTACGCTCACTCCCAAAGATATCAACGTCTTTAATAATGGTGATACCCCATGAGCGATCAATCTATATTCATCACTCTTCTGACCATTGAATTGGTGATCCCCCATGCACAATCGCTTAAGGAGAAGCGCAGCGAGGTACGCGGGCTAAAAGATCGCATCAGCAATAAATTCAACGCCTCTGTGGCCGAGGTGGGATTCAAAGACAAATGGCAACGTGCCGTTCTGGCGGTTTGTCTTGTGGGCAGCGACAAACGGCAGCTGGAGTCAAATACAGCCCGGATCCGTACCCTTTGTGAAGAAGCCGCCGATATCGAGATAGCGGCAATTGTTCAGGAATGGCTGTAACTCTATATGCATTGCAACCGTAGATAGCCGATCATCAGTGCTGATTTTGCCGTTAATGAACATAAAAGCCGAAAGGTAGCTTCCGGCCTTTCCTATTGATAATTACTTATTCCCGGATGATTTATAGAAGTTATTTTCATAAGCCAGGCTGCCCCATAGCGCTAAACAACTCTGGTTTATATCCACTCCATAACATCCCGAAGACTTCTTTCGGGTAGATCAGGTATTCAAGAAATAGCCGATTGGGGCGGACATCATATTCCATAATGAAAGAAGGCGTCGCGAGTTCCATGTAGACCACAAGCCATAAACCGATAACAATCCAGACTCGTAAAATCAATAACCAGCTTCTGCCGATAAAACCGTTACCTGCAAGCAGACAAGTCAGCAGGGCAGGGAGCACAAGCAGATAGCTTACCGATGAAATATCAATTCGTAAGCCAGAAAAGAGGATGGTTAACCAGCCATCTGCTTCGCTGACACGCTCGCCATGCCACACACTCAACCCTACGCGAGAGAGCATCAGAATGAAAAGGCAGACTAAAAACGTCATGCAGAGAGGGTAGAGAATACCCAAACGCCTTTTTACAACATCTGTCATTTGTAACTTCCTGATTAATTAACTATGTTTTCACAGTGCAAAGTTAGAAAACAAGACATACACCCACGTGGATATCGCCATTAAGAGAGTCAGCAGCACCGCGGCTGATCCCATATCTTTTGCTTGCCCTGACAATTCATGCTTTTCTGTCCCGATCCGATCGACAACAGCTTCTATGGCGGAATTAAGTAATTCGACGACAATAACCGCGATGATTGCACCGATCAGTAGTAACTTCTCTAATCCGCCGACAGGTAAAGCGAGAGCGAGAGGAGTCAGCACACAGAAAGACACCAACTCTTGCCTGAATGCCGCCTCGCAACGCCAGGCTGCACGCAAACCTAACCATGAATATTTAGTGGCGTAGATAAGCCGAACGAATCCTTTTTGATTGGGTTTCACACCATCACTCATATGTAAGAAATAACAGGAGTCTTAAATAGCATCTTTTGCGTGAAAAAAAAGTCAAATCATCTTGAATATAATTGCACCCGTCAGCATTTACGTCGTTGAATGAGTGCGGTAAGTGTTCAGCACAGATCTCATCCACAATCGAGTATCTCGTACACCGATATTGGCTATTTTATCGAGGCAGGATAGATAAATAGTAAGCAGGAGATAATTTATAAAAATTATCAGTCTTTGGCCGCAGGCTATTTTTAATTAACTCACCTTATTATTGTATTGCGATCATGACATGTAAAAAAAACAGGATAAGTCAAAAAAATAAATTTGCATACCGCCTATTAATATGCGTGTTGGATTGAGTCACTTTTATTTATATATCAATCATTAATATCGGGTTAAGGCAGAGCAATACATATTTTTGAGCCAATTACTTTATAAAGGAGTGTAAAATGGCTGATAACTCAATTGTATTAAGCATTGTTCTAGGTTATCTGGTATTACTGGTTTGCATCGGTATATATTCATCAAAAAAAATAAACAACTCTGAAGATTTCTTGGTTGCTGGCCGTCGACTTGGTCCATTTCTTATTGCAGGAACGCTTGCTGCAACTGAAATCGGAGGTGGTTCCTCTTTAGGAGTGGTTGAAAAGGCATACGGAGAGTAGGGATTATCTGCACTATGGTATGTCGCTACGATGGGAGTCACCTTTACTATTATTGCCATGGTTGCACCGATGCTAAGAAAGGCAATGGTCAAAACGATCCCTGAGTTCTTTCGACGTCGGTATGATAAGCCTTCGGCGTTATTTACTGCCATTATTATGATATTGCCATTGATTGGCCTTACTGCTGTTCAGTTTATTGCATCTGGTGTGATCTTATCGGTGATTATGGGGTGGGATTACACGACATCGGTCATTGTTATCTCGCTGGTTGTTATCGCTTACTCCATGATGGGCGGGTTATGGTCTGTATCTCTCACTGACTTTGCTCAGATGCTGATGATTGTGTGCGGTATGGTTGCGGTGCTTCCATATTCGTTAGACATGGTCGGCGGATGGGATGTGGTTGTTGCTAATACGCCGGTTGAAAAAATGTCGATGACAGAAGGAATTGGTTGGCCGACCATAATTAGTTTAATTCTAATCTATGCGGCTTCCTTTATTTGTGGTCAAGAAGTCACTCAGCGGCTATATGCGGCAAAAAATGGAAAAACAGCATTAATGGGAAGCCTGTTAGCTGCCGTTGTCTTTTTCGCTTTTGCCATGATCCCGGCACTGCTTGGTATTATCGCTCATAGTATGGTTGATATGGGAATAATAGATGGTAGCGCCATTGTTGAAAATGGTGCAAGGTATGCGTTACCAACATTAGCCGTTCAGGTCATGCCACCTGTTCTGGTTGGTTTTCTTTTCGCAGGGGTTGCATCAGCAACGATGTCATCGGCGTCATCTGATCTGCTGGGGGCGGGTTCGATCTTTGCGAATGATATTTACAAAGTATATATCAATAAAAATGCTGATCAGAATTCGTTATTAAAAGTCGCAAGACTGACCATGTTCGTTATAGGTATTTTTTCAATTGGTATCGCAGTATTGAATACCAGCGCGATAATTACGCTACTGATGTTCTCATTCAGTCTTCGAGCGGGTGGAACATTAGTTCCGTATTTGATGGGGCATTTCTATCCTAAAGGAAGCAAGTAGGGAACCTGGGTATCTCTATTCTTAGGTACTTTTGGTATTTTAGCCGTCAAATATGAATGGATAGACTTTTTCGGCTTAGATGGAATATTCCTTGGATTACTTTTAAGTCTGACGGGTTATCTGGTTGCCAGTCATCTTTTCCCTAATAAGAATATGTCAGTAGTACTAGAGGACGAAGATGTTGCAGAAGGTGACACCAATCTTGAACAAGCAACGCAAGAGGGTGTGGCTATAGCAACCAAGGACTAGTGGAAAATAATTACGGCTCATTTGAGGTGAGCCGTAATTCCCCCCCATCAAAATTCATCAATCCCTTGTGCAATAAACCCCGATCTTCCCTGTATCTCGTAAAGCACCAACAGGTTTAATCTCAAGCTTAGCCCGGAGGCCAATGCATAGTGCGGCCACCCAATAGGTGAAGGTGGATATGAAACACAGCCTGACCACCCTGACGGTTGCAGTTCCATACCAGTCGGTAGCCGTTGTCGGCGAGCGCCAGATCTTTTGCCAGTTGTGTCGCGGTCAGCACCATATGGCTGATAAGCGCACTCTTATCACTGTCCAGCTGGTTAATCGTGTCAATGTGTTGGCGTGGAATGATCAGTATGTGTGTCGGAGCCTGGGGATCATTATCGGGGAAGGCGACGATCTGACCGTCTTCATAAACCAGTTCCGCCGGGATTTCTTTGTTAGCGATTTTGCAGAAAATACAGTCCATTGGGATCCTCGCTCTGTCTTGAATCATTAAACTATAGTTATTAATAATATCAATTACCCTGAATACTAAGCATAACCGCTTAATCCCTTTTTCACGAAGTTCTGAAATATAAAGTATTGTTGATACAGGGACGAACCAATGACCTTTAACTTGAGGGAGTGACCAGCAATGACCACAGCCTTTATTACCCACGGGGATTACCTGCTGCATGAAATGGGAGCGGATCATCCGGAGTGTCCCGAACGGCTGGGAGCCATTACGCAATACCTGGCATCTTCTGAACTCGGCAACCGGTTAAAGTGGTTGGCTGCGCAACCGGTGGACGAGAAGTTGCTGGAAAAAGTGCATCCTATTGAATACATACGCTGGCTCGAGAACCTGCAATCGGAGAAAGGGCTGGCCTATGCCGATCCCGATACGGCACTTAATTCCCATACCATGCATGCCGCCCGCTTGGCTGCTGGTGCTGTGGCCATGGCAACAGAGATGGTACTCGGCGGTGAGATAAACAATGCATTTTGTGCAGTACGGCCGCCGGGGCACCATGCTGAAAGAAGCATTGCCATGGGGTTTTGTTTTTTTAACAATATTGCTCTGGGAGTAGAGCAGGCACTGAACCATAGCGATATTGAACGGGTTGCCATACTTGATTTTGATGTACACCACTGTAACGGCACGGTCGATATATTTCAAAATCGCTCCGAGGTGTTAGTGTGCTCGACTTTTCAACATCCCTTTTTTCCCCATCGCTACTATGATATTCAACGACCCAACATTATTAATTCCCCGTTACCTGCCGGTACCACAGGCAGCGAGTTTCGCCGCACAGTCGAACGGGACTGGCTGCCAGCCTTGCACTATCATCAGCCGCATATGATATTTGTCTCTGCCGGTTTCGATGCCCACAAGGCTGATCCGCTGGGGCAACTTCTGCTCGATGAAAGTGATTATCGCTGGGTAACCAATCTTATCGTTGAGGCCGCAGCTTGCTTCGCCCGCGGCAGGATTGTCTCGGTACTGGAAGGTGGCTATAATTTGGAGGCTCTGGCTCACAGTGTTCATACCCACCTTGAAGGTTTGGTTGGCGGGTAACCTGATCCGCGGGCTAACCAGTTTTATCATTGACGGAAAAAATAAATCAAATTATTCCTTTACATAAGTTTATAACGTGTTAATTTACATGGGCTCTGTTGTTCAGGGTTATTAATGCAGCATAAGTACAAGTTAAACTCTCAGATACATCTTCGTTAAAGTTTTTGTCCTCAGTGTTTCCCTTAGCTTCATCGTACATTTAATAATTCAACTTCTCAGCATATCGTAATTTTGCGAATAATTTATTAATGAATTTATAAGGGACAATACATGTCTAATTCAAATACTGGTCTAGTAAAATGGTTTAACGAAGAGAAAGGTTTTGGCTTTATTACTCAAGATAACGGCGGCGCTGACGTATTCGTTCATTTCCGTTCTATCGCATCTGAAGGCTTTAAAACGCTAGCTGAAGGTCAAAAGGTTTCTTTTGAAGTTGAGCAGGGCCAGAAAGGTCTTCAAGCTGCAAATGTTGTAGCGCTATAATTCGAAGATTTATTCTTCAAGTAAATGCTGGCCTTTAGCCAGCATTTATCGACTATTTATCATTGGGCTACACTGATAAATAGTAAAAAACAGGCCTAACGATAGACCTATTTATATGTAATACAACCGTGTGCAATAGAAACCTTTCCAACATCTGCCTTATCAGTTCATGTCATGAAGTTTTCCTTTCGTATAATTACATCAGATAAGTAATTCTTTTCAGGCTATACGCATATTGATGCAAATTATTATTAAAGGTAAATCTATGTCTAAATCTACAGGCAGAAAGCGTTTTTGGTTTCAGCAAACACGTGATATTGATCAGTTAACTGCTAAAAAAGCGTAAGACTGAATCAAAATATTACACAAGAGGTCGCCCAATGGGCGGCCTTTTTGCGTTATACCGATCAGCCAGCCACACCATGATTCTTGATCTCTACTAAAATAAGACTCTGTATAAGTAAACATTACTTTCCTTTCAGGTAGTGGTTTCGACCGCCTGCTGATGCTGAGTTGCAAACAAGTAAGGAATCATGATGAATGACAGTGAAAAAAAACAAGTAATTGATTTATTGAATAATATCATGGAGGTGGAGCTAGCCGGTGTTGTTCGCTATACCCACTATTCCTTAATGGTATTTGGCTTTAACCGCATACCGATAGTTTCCTGGCTGAAGGGAAATGCCGATGAGGGTCTTGCTCATGCTCATAAAGCGGGCGAGCTTGTAACTTTGCTGGGCGGGCATCCGTCACTCAAGGTGGGCCCTTTGCTGGAGACCCAAAAACATGATATTGGCGATATACTAAGAGAAAGTTTAGAGCATGAGCAATCGGCTCTGGCCTTGTATTATAAGCTGCTTCATCTGGCAGCAGGTCATTCGGTGTTGCTTGAAGAGTATGCCAGGGAAATGATCGCTCTCGAAGAGCTTCATCTTGATGATGTCGATAAAATGCTGAGAAAGCCCGGTGATGTAGAGCCGTTTCATGGCTAAGCTGAATCTCCGCAGCATGGATGCTGCGCTTAAACCCCTGTCAGATGAATCAATCTTTTACCGGGATTGCCAATTCTTATTCACAACTCACTCCGTCGCTATCTTATCTGCTAATGTATTGACTACGTAGTCTCATTTTTATTTCATCTGTAACAATGTAATTAACCTGATTAGTATTATTTATCCATTGAATAAGGAATAACACCGTAGGTTATGACTCTCGATAATATTGGCAAAATTCAAGATAAACGGGCACTAGACACGTTGTGGCCACTACTTGGCTTTGTGCGACCTTATAAAAAGAGGGTTGCAGCAGCAATGCTGGCCTTAGTGGTGACTGCGGTGGTGAGTCTGTCGATTGGGCAGGGTGTAAGGATGATTATCGACGATGGTTTTATTGCGGGCTCAAAAGAGCAGTTAGGCCACGCGATTGGGATGATGGTCATTATGATCATGGTTCTGGCAGTGGGCACTTTTAGCCGCTTTTATCTGATGTCATGGCTTGGAGAGAGAGTCAGCGCTGATATTCGTAAGGCCGTTTTTGACCGGTTACTCGGTCTTCATCCGAGCTATTTTGAAGAAAACCGCAGCGGTGAAATCATGTCGCGGCTGACGACAGATACCACCTTGTTGCAATCTATCATTGGTTCTTCATTTTCAATGGCCCTGCGCAGTGTGCTTATGTTTGCCGGTGGATTACTGATGCTGGTGATTACGAATCCGAAGCTGACCCTGTTAGTGATGGGGTGTGTACCTGTGGTGTTAATGCCGATGATTTTTTATGGACGAAAAGTTCGGCACCTGGCGCGAAAAAGTCAGGCCAGTATCGCTGATGTAGGAACATATGCCGGTGAAATCATTCAAAATATCAAGGTGGTTCAAAGCTATACCCGTGAGAAACAAGAAAGGGCCGCTTTTGGTGCCGAAGTCGAAGCCGCTTTTGCAGTGGCCAGGCAAAGAATAAAGCAGCGTTCCATTCTTATCGCAACAGTCATATTTTTGGTATTTGGCGCTATTAGCATCATGCTTTGGATTGGCGGCATGGATGTTTTATCGGGTAAAATCAGCGAAGGAGAATTGGCGGCTTTTGTCTTTTACGCCATTATGGTTGCCATGTCTCTGGCGACGATTTCTGAAGTTTACGGTGAGTTACAGCGTGCATCGGGCTCTGCCGAGCGGCTGTTTGAGTTGCTGGCGGTGGAAAGTGCGATTCAGGCCCCTCAACAACTGGCGCAATTAGACGATTTAGCCGAAACCGTTATTGCTTTTGATAAGGTTGATTTCAGTTATCCGTCGCGCCCCGGTAGCCCAGCGCTTAAAGGCATCAATCTGGAAATAAAAAAAGGGCAGGTTGTTGCTTTGGTGGGGCCATCAGGGGCCGGGAAAACAACAATTTTTGAGCTGTTGCAGCGCTTTTATGATCCCTTTAAAGGTGAAGTGCGATTTAAAAATACCCCCATTCAGCAGCTCGATCCCAGCTTCCTTCGTCAGCAAATGGGGATGGTACCACAGCAGCCGATCATGTTTAGCTCCGACGTTTGCCATAACATCCGTTATGGCCGCCCCGAGGCATCGGATGAAGAGGTTATTTGGGCGGCGAAAAGGGCTCACGCTCATGAGTTTATTCTGGAGTTACCTGATGGGTATAAGAGCTATCTGGGTGAGCAGGGCGTCCGTTTATCCGGTGGGCAAAAACAACGTATTGCCCTTGCCAGGGCGATTCTCAAAGATCCGGATGTGCTGTTGCTGGACGAGGCCACCAGTGCCTTAGATGCCGAAAGTGAATATCATGTTCAGGCGGCGTTAAATGAGCTAATGAAAAATCGGACCACGTTGATTATTGCGCACCGGCTTTCAACGGTGATGCATGCCGACACGATAGTGCTATTAGACAAAGGTAAAATATTGACCTGTGGTACACATGCTCAGTTGATGAAAAAATCCAAACTGTATCAAAGGCTGTGTGAGTTGCAATTTGAACCCTATGAGGCCGGAAGAATCCAACGGGTCAGTGACGTTAAATAATTGACCAGTATCTTGAGATTAGTGGGGGATAAGGCACAAAAAAGCCAACAGACTTGCTGTTGGCTCTTTATCGCAGTGCACGATGGCTTACTTACTACGCGGCATCACATGCAAGATTTGTTTGTTTATTTTTTTCTTTCAGCATTTTTGCCAGGAAGTAAATATTGACGCAAGCAATAAAACCATTCGTTGCAACTACTGGCATTGCATCGATCATAAAGCCGTAAGTCGTGAAAAGTACACAGCCAACGAAGTTCAGAACACGAAGCCATACGATGTCTTTCATCATAAGTGAGATTGCCACCATCAGTGACGATGCATAGCCCAATATTTCAACTGTGTTGAATTCCATAATGTTACCCTCTATTTATTTATACCAATCACCTCATCATGAGTCTGTTATCAATTCTGCGATTGATATAAAGGGGGAGATTCCTTGCCCCGAATGGTCTTGTATATGAATTATGGTAAAACTATAACAGCACTGAATGTGATCTTGAACAGGTAAAATTTCACAAAGGGAGCGTTAGCGATTACGCAAACGATTAGCTTTTGGCTTTATTGATATCTCTATCAAAAATTAACCGTTGATAATGATACTTGTTGCTCATATTTTTGTCATAGAATGAACAAAATTCATGTGAATTAGCGCTGTTGGCTTTTACAGTGAACGAGTACTCGAACGGGAGAAATATGGTGAACAAGAGATTAATCGGATGCACTGCATTTGGTGCTATGTTGGCTCTGGGGGGATGCAGTGAAGACGTTCAGGTAACGGTTTCACCCGTTAACAATGTCGAAAAAATGAATATTTCTGACCAGACACAAATTGATGTTTATTGCCCGACAGGGATCTGTCAGTTTGATATATCCTCTAATGAGGCGATAACAGTCACCGTGACCATGCATTACGATAATGCTAAAATGTTTCGCAAAATTGAGGGTGTGAGTGTCACGGGCAAAGCCGGGCCAACCGCTAAAGTATTGAGTGCGAACAGCTTTAGTATGGGTCTTTCTGGTGACAACGAGTCAGCAAAAATTCAGGTCGTGGATTATTACCGCTAGCCGAGTTCTTGTTTATGGTTTGCACGTTGTTTACGTTTGTGTCGGTTAGATGCGCCGGGGTCTGGCTTTTCAGGAACAGGACGTCTCTCTGCGACAAGATGGCGAATAGCCAAAATAGGATGTTTCATTATCATCTTAGGGCCGGCATAGCGCATGATTGTTTGTGACATGGCTTTATAGTCAGCTTTATAGCAGTGAATGGGGCAACGGCGGCAAGTGGGCTTTTGTTCACCGTAAGGACAACGGTCTAAACGTACCAGGGCGTAATCAAGAAAATCTTGGCATTGCTGACAAAGCTCAGACGCCTGATGATGGTCGTGACAATAGATATTCACCATCGCACGAATAGTTTTAAACTCAGTGTTGAGTGTACCGATTAAGATGTTTGTCGTTGTCGATTTCATACTGTTGCCTGGCGAGTGAAACTGGCATTATCCTAAATTATATAACCTGTATTTAAAATGCAATTATAGGGCTAATGACTCAAAAGTTGATCTTAAACCGTGATTTATATGACATAATTTAGGGTACATGTTATCAACATGAAAAAATAACCCATTTTGTCGCAATAATCCGACTTTCATGGGTTGATTTCATTGGTGTTGAGCAGTAGTATCCGCTCCTCTTTTTTATGGTGGTGTATATGAGCAGATTTGAGTGCCTTGAAAGAATCGTTGACGAATATCGCAAGAAAGTTCGTGATTCTGAGTTTAATCGACAGAATGACAGTGAAGTAGCAAAAGTACTTGTACTGCTTGTTGGTAACTCTATGTTCAACCTGGCAGATGAATTTGCTGATTGGGTAAATCGTGGTGGCGACCGCAGCTATGGCGGCAAGTTTTTTGTGTCTAAGCAGTTAATGACCTTGCTTGAGCCTGTCACTTTCCGTGGTGTAACGGTTCGCCGAGATTCGATTAAACTTTTCAGAGTGTCATGATCTGTTTTGTTTCTATCGTTTGTTGAATGACTCTCATAAAGAAAAATTGAAGAACAGATTCTCAATCCAGCTTCGCAATTGTTAAGCATGATTGACAAAAAAGGATGCCGAGGCATCCTTTTTTGCATTTAACGACTGAAAAAAGCCAGCGATTAACCTGGTGATTTTGCTTATACCATTATCTTAGTCGCGGTAGATTCAGCAAACAAAGTGTGGTCAACTAAATGCCAATCGGAACTATTCTCGTCGATTGTCTAGAGAATGGTGCCTATTCCGTTATACACGTCAGTCTAATAAGAAACAGGAACAAACATGAACGCAGAATTTTGGCATAGCCGCTGGGCTGAAAATCGTATTGGTTTTCACCTCAATGATACCAACCCGGCGCTAACAGAACATTGGCATGCAGTAAAACCAACGCGTGATGACCGTGTTCTTGTGCCGATGTGCGGTAAATCAGTTGATCTTATCTGGTTAGCTCAACGGCACAATAACGTCATTGGTATCGAACTGAGTGACATCGCCGTGAAAGCGTTCTTTGCTGAACAGCTCTACACGCCAATGGTAAGTGGAGTTGGTGCTGAAACGGTTTATGAGTTTGATGAAATCACCATTCATTGCGGTGACTTTTTCTCGGCACGGGTTGAACCCGTTGATGTGGTCTATGATCGTGCGGCATTAATTGCGATGCCACAAAATATGCGTCAGATGTACGCAGAGCGTCTGCTGGCGTTGTTGAAAGAAAGCGGGCGTATCCTGTTAGTGACGCTGGATTATCTGCAGGTGCAGCTTGACGGGCCTCCATTCAGTGTTTCTAAAGAAGAAGTCGAGAACTTGTTCAAAGATTGTCGAGTGACTCAGATAGCGCGGAATGATGCCGATGAATCGCATCCACGCCGCCAGCGCGGCTTAACCCGTTTCGCGGAAGAGATTTGGTTGATCGAGAAGTGATAATAAGTTCAACGGCCAGATAAAAGAATCCCTAACCACATAGTGATTAGGGATTATTTTTTAGCCGTTAAACCTACTGACCGTCAGGGATCACATTTCCATTTTCATCATAGGCCTGAACATTAAAGTGGTGCTCAACACATTTCTCATAGTCACCTTTGAATAAAGCGCTGTAAGCATATTGGTAAGGTACCAGTTTGCAGGCAAAGCTCTGATTTCCAGGCGTATCCGGGTTCCAGCTCCAGTCTTTATCCCATGTGATCATCAACGCACCGGCACCATCTGTGTTAAACGGTTTCATATTGGCGCAACCGAGTTTTTCACCGTTGATATCTAAGGTAAGCTCTTTGGCAAACAATTTGTAATAATCAATACGGTTCTGCGCAAGTGCTGTTTCAGACCCTTTGTTGCATTCGTATGCGCCATTGATGATTTGAATTGTTGAACCGAATCCTTTCTCGATCCCGGCGGCCTTATCGGCCGCATTGGGTTGCCATGTACCGTCGATAACGTGCAGCATGCTAGGTTTAGGTGGTTGAGGATAGACATAGAAGAACACGGCGGAAGCAAGGTTTAGCCACGTATCGGCCACCTGAGCGGGGTTTTCGAGAAGGATACTCTGATCGCCGAACATGGCTTCAGAGAACGGTCCATAGTTGTAGTTCCAGCTTAGCTGCTTAGCACCTCGCCCGAAGTAACTCTTACCTGGTGCACACGGCCATTTTTCACCTTGCCAGCCTGTGCACATGTTATAGGTACCGTCTGGTTTATCTTCTGATTTGTACATTTCACGCAGGAAATACAAGCCTTGACGCCATTCCGGCACCCCTTTGGTTGTTTCCCAGTTAGGAGCATGGGCACCCGTTTCCTGTACAAAGTGAGCAAACATGGTAGTGATGGATCGCTTACAGATGTCGTCGGAATCTCGGCCATCAGTGTAGGTGCGGCAGAATGCCGGGAACTTGGCGATAGCCTGTAAGAAGCGAGTATAGGTGTATTTCTCGTTGCGCAGTGGGAACAGGTAATTCCACATAGCTCCGTCGACAATAGATTCGGCCCGCCGGACGTTGTCAGGATTAGCAATATTAAGCGGTTGTACCGCTTCGACAATGGTATTGTCCCGTGTTTCAATATCTGATCGTACTAACTTAAACAGTGGTGTATTGGTGAGATTGGTTTCAATGGCCTCCAACTCGCTGCGTGGCATCAGGTAACCACCTTTGCCATCAGGGAGAACGGTCATCATCCCCGGGATAGGGCCTGGATCTGGTGTGGGGCCGGGACCTGGTGTCGGCGCTGTCGGGCAGTCTACCGCATCCCAGAACCAGCTGATTGCTGATGGTGATTCCCAGGCCCCCGGGTTATTCTTTGCTACATAGCAAGAACCGCTATGAATCACGATGTCGCCATTTGTGACTTGGGTAACTCCACGCTCCCAGACAACAGGATCTTGCGCCGAAAAAGCATGTCCCGTTGCACACACACCAAGCACAAAGCTGGCGAGAAGCATCTTTTTATTAATTATTGTCTTGTTCGTCATTGGATAAAACTCCTTTTTCCTTAGGGTGTTTGTCGATTATTATTCGTACGAACAAGGAGTAAGGCGAATTATTCCAAGGTATATTTTATACCGCTCGGGGCTTATCACGTTATTTGCAATACAGCATGCGAAATTCAGGCGGCCGGCGTGAGTATAAGCAAAAAACAGACATGTGCTGTTTTGCTATCTGCCGATAATGGTACAGATGAATCGCATCCACGCCGCCAGCGCGGCTTAACCCGTTTCGCGGAAGAGATCTGGCTAATCGAGAAGTGATTATGAATTAAATGCAAGAAGGAGCCGATTGGCTCCTTCTGGTATTTTACTTTGATAAATGAATGATACCGGTTTGTATTATTTAAAGTGTTATAAAACGACCTTAACGTCAGCAGCAGCGGCGATCGCATCAGAGACAGCCTGTTCAGTGCTGTTACGGCGTGTCAGAGCCACACCAAGGCGACGACGGCCATTAATCTCTGGCTTAGCAAATAAGCGGACCTGAGTTTGCGGACGGTCCAGAGCGGCAGCCAGATTATCAAATCGGATATTTTCCGAAACGCCTTCAGCAAGAATAACGGCAGATGCTGACGGGCCGTATTGGGTAATGCTGTGAATGGGCAGCCCTAAGAATGCGCGCACGTGCAGGGCGAACTCGGAAAGTTCTTGTGAAATAAGCGTTACCATACCGGTATCATGCGGACG
Organism: Photobacterium sp.; assembly: GCF_057456235.1. Taxonomy (NCBI): domain Bacteria; kingdom Pseudomonadati; phylum Pseudomonadota; class Gammaproteobacteria; order Vibrionales; family Vibrionaceae; genus Photobacterium; species Photobacterium sp. Next base: position 18,966 of record NZ_JBVCPH010000025.1, read on the forward strand.
AGGTGATACTTCGCTGAATAAGACGTCGTCACCCTTAATGAACAGTTCAACACCAAACAGGCCATAACCACCCAGCGCGTCAACGACTTTTCCTGCAACGTCCTGTGCGGCTTTCATGGCAGCCTCAGACATCTGCTGCGGTTGCCACGATTCACGATAGTCCCCATCTTCCTGACGGTGACCGATTGGGGCGCAGAAGTGAATACCGTCAACAGCCCGCACGGTTAGCAGGGTGATCTCATAATCAAACTCGACAAAACCTTCAACAATGACGCGACCGGCACCGGCTCGGCCGCCTTCCTGAGCATACTGCCAGGCAGATTCGATATCAGCCGACGTTTTGATCACGCTCTGACCTTTACCGGAAGAACTCATAATCGGCTTAACTACACAGGGAGTACCGATGCGTTCAACAGCAGCGACGAAATCAGTATATTGTCCGGAAAATTCGTAAGGCGATGTCGTAATACCTAGCTCTTCAGCGGCCAGGCGGCGAATGCCTTCTCGGTTCATGGTCAGCTGAGTGGCATTGGCCGTCGGAACAACATTTACGCCGTCAGCCTCCAGCGCTACCAGGGTGTCGGTCGCAATGGCTTCAATTTCGGGAACAACATAATGCGGCTGCTCTAGTTCAATCACTTTTCTCAAGGCTTCGCCATCAAGCATATCAATGACGTGACTGTGATGGGCAACCTGCATCGCAGGCGCGTTGTCATAACGATCAACCGCAATCACCTCAATACCTAAGCGCTGGCACTCAATGGCCACTTCTTTACCGAGCTCTCCAGAACCGAGTAACAGTACCCGGGTTGCATCAGAACGAGTTGCTGAACCTAACATCGAATTTCCTCACGGTATGTTTTTATACTGGGGCAGATCATACCCGATTCCACCATTCACGCAAACGTTTGCCTTTGTGGTTTTCGCTGAAATATTCATCGGTTGGTTATTTCTCTGCCGGTGAGTAGCTATTTTGGAGAACAGGTGGTGATACTGACCAAAGGCTGCTAACGTACTGATATGTGACTCTCATTGTTAAAGTCGTGTCAGACATGCTTTGAGGGTGTCGAGTTAAGTGAACTTTATTGTTAAATTACCTCTTAACTATACAAAAGGCAGAATTAAGATGAAAAAGTTATTAATCGGACTGGGGTTATTTCTAGTTGTTCCATTTTCAGCACATGCTACTCAAAGCCTCGGTATTTTCTTCGGCAGCCCTATGTCAGGGATCCAATATAAACAGAACGATCTACGATTCTCATTAGGTATTGATGACTTTGGGGTCGCAGTTGATAAAAATTTCAATCTGGGAACATTGGTTAACAATCCGGATTTAAACAGTTTTTACACTTATGTGGGCGGCCAGTTTGTCGATAACAAGAACGACAAAGTGGGTATCCGCTCTGGCGTCGGTTTTCAGCTTCCGGTAAATAGTTTTGAGTTCTATGGCGAAGTTGGACCAACATTGTATGTGGTTGAAGACGTTGATATGGATTTAGAAGCAGCGCTGGGCTTCCGAGTGCGGTTCTGATTTATAAAACGGCTTAATGCCGATCTTTTCATTATTGATTAGATTTACTGAAAAATGGTCGGGGTCTCCTAAAAACAAGGGTTAGCCATGTGCTAACCCTTGTTGTTTCTATCTTGCTTATTATTACGGTTTTCTTTTACGGCTTTCCCACTGGGTGATAAAAGCCACCGAAGCGATAATAATTGCCGCTCCCAGCCATAGCCGCCCTGGGGGAGCCCAACCGAACACCATCCAGCCAGCTAACACATTCAGGGGTAATTTTGCATGGTCAAAAGGCTGGACGAATGAAGCATCAGCGGCCGCATACGCTTTGGCGATGGCCCACTGCGCCAGAGCCGTTAATAGACCGGCAGCAACCAGTAATCCCCATGTCAGGCTTTGATCTGGGAATGAAAACTCAGGAGCGGCCAGAAACAAATTAAAGGGAGTGATCAGTAACAGCAGATAAACCACCATCGTCGTCGGCGGATCGTAGACAGAGAGTTTCTTTACCATCAGCGAATAGCAGGCCCAGAAAAAAGCAGCCCCGACCGGTAACAGGGATGCCCAGTTAAATGTATCAGCCCAAGGTTCTAAGATAACCATTGCACCGGTAAAACCGGCTAATGTTGCCACCCACCGCGCTGTGCCCACTTTCTCTTTCAGGAATAAACCCGATCCGATTGTGGCAAACAATGGTGAAGTCATCAACAAAGCGATACCTTGCCAGATAGGTACAGGATAGGCGAGTGCCCATATCCAAAGCTGAATACCAATAACAGAGAGGAATACACGAAAACAATGTTGTCCTAAATGATTGGTACGTAGCGCCTGACGCAGCCCCAAAGATCTCAGCCAGGGAAGCATGGCAATTAATGCAATAAAGTATTGGATGAAGGCGATTGTTGTCGAAGGTAATTGCAGTTTTATGCTCAAATACTGCGCCAAGCTATTTACGAGGGCAAAAGCAAGCCCTGCGGTGAGCATCCAGCTTGCACCTTGTACTGGGTTGTGGGTGTGAGACATGAAAATAGACTGATAATAATAATATTGACAGATAATACGCTGAACGGATTAGAATTGGTATGAGGGTTAGCGTTGATACTTAAAGAAAAACAGTCAGAAGACGGTTTTTCTTTAAGGGAATTATCTCATTCGTTATGGGCACTGTTTTAAACAAAATGCCATATTGAACAATTATGCCGCAACGTAGATCAGCGGGATATCAGGGTTCAGTGCTTCAAGCGTAGCTTGGGTATCGGCAAGATGGCTGATGGTACTGTCAGCTTTTTCAACCAATGCCGCTTCAGCAATTTCAGATAGCGGATAACCAGCCATGTTCATGTTCACCAGCGCAACTTGCAATGGCGGCAGGCTAGGGTTGAATGCTGCATTTTCAGCGTACATGCCCGTAAAGGTTTTACCGTCTTTTGCCTTCAGCGCAACACCACTGTAGTTGTGGGTATAAGGCGCATGAGCAAGGTTCGCAGCTCGGCAGGCAGTGACAGCAAGTTCATCGCTTTCCTGAGTGGTTAACCCGTGATCAACCTTTGCAAGCAGAGCATCAGTAATATTGAGATCGGCCGGGCCAAAAGACTCTGGCAGGTATTGCTGAAGGCTCATTGCATCACGTTCAGGCAGCTGAACAACTAAATCTTTAGCTGTTGTAAGCTCGTTCATGAACTGACGGCAGTGGCCGCATGGGCTGTAGTTAATCGTAATATCAGAGATGCCCGTTTCACCTTTCACCCAAGCATGGCTGATTGCAGATTGTTCAGCATGAATGGTTTGGGAAAGAGATGCACCGACAAATTCCATATTGGCACCAAAATACAGGCGGCCGGAATTGCCTCGAACGATGGCACCAACATAGAACTTAGAAATAGGGGCAACGGAATAAGCAGCAGCAACAGGAAGAAGTGCAACACGTAATTCACTGTCTGTCATTTGTGTTTTCTGGAGCAATTCTTCGAATTGTTCCGGACTCAGGGTCGCGTCAAAGTCAGCATCTTCAAAAATAGGTTTTACCGCTGAAGCAAGATCAGTGGGCAAAGAGCCTAAAGCCTCCATTACTTTAGCATGCATGTGTTGTTACTCCGTATCGTTGATGGAGAAACATTGTAGGCGAGCATTTCAAAATCATATGTGACCAACATCACACAAGCGCAATGTTTGTTTCACTCCATACATTTCTGAGAGTGGTGTCACACAAACTTTTCAAATCAGCCTGCTTATTTATCAATAACTTAGTAATGTATGCGATTGCAGACATTATTAAGCGGTGTCGTTTTATGATTGACAAAGGCAGCATGGTTGAAAGATATACGGGCCTAGTAGCCAAATAATGCCAGGATCACCGGGTACACAACCGGCGCCAGTATCGAGGTGAAAATGCCACAGATCACCAAGGCTAACGAACTAAAAGCCCCTTCCTGATAGTTTTCTTCGGCCGCTTTTGCCGTACCCAACGCATGCGATACCGTACCCATGGTTAACCCTCTTGCAATGGAGGCTTTAATGCCAAATAACCGGAATAGCGGATAACCTAATACCGCACCCAACAATCCTGCGATAATGACCATAACCGCCGCTATAGCAGGAACACCTCCCACTTGCTCTGCGACAGCCATTGCAATAGGAGTTGTTACGGATTTAGGTAAAATACTGGCGGCCAGTTGGGGATCTGCTCCCATGTACAAAGCAATACCGGCCCCGGTGATCATTGATAGCAGGCTGCCGGTTAAACAGACGGTGAAGATCACTTTCCATTTCTGGCGAATTTGCGAGAGTTGCTCATAGAGGGGAAAGGCCAGAGCAACAACCGCAGGCTCTAATAAATAATTCAGCCACTTATTTTGCTCGAAGTAACGCTCATAAGGAACATTCAGCCATATCAGCAATGGAATGATGATGACAAGGCTGATAAGTAGCGGATTAATAATAGGGTGCTGCAAATGTTTAGAAACTAGCCGAGCCAGATAAAAAACAGCCAATGTAGTAACAAGCCAGATCATTGTTTTTCCTTATGATGTGTCGCAATACCAATGACAAGGAAAACGATCAGGCTGCTTCCGATGGTACTGAAAAGGATCGGCCAGGTATTTGCCGTAAGAAGATCTAAATAATTCATTAGCCCAACGCCAACAGGCACAAATAATAAAGCCATATGGCGAATAAGAAGGTGGCAGCCGTCTTTTGCCCAATGTGAAGGGATAAGTCCCATAGATAGCACGACAAAAAGAATCAGCATCCCAATGATGCTGCCAGGAATGGCAACGTGGGTGAATGCTTGAATGCCTTTGCCCAGGATCAGGCAAAGAAAGATGATAATAAAAGAACGCAGATACCCCATAAGCCCTTCAAATACGGTTAATAGCGTATTTATCATACAAAATAATTGTGATCTAAGCCACACTTAATGCGCTTGATATAACCAGGCCGTTCTAGGTGCGGAGTTCAGCGAGAATAGATAGGTACTCTTTCAAATAAATGATGAATAGTCAAAGTACCGAAACATGTCATCCCGGAGTTGAGCAACGAAATATCCGAAATCCAGATCTCGCCACGTGCTCCTTAAATTCTGTATATACGGAATGACGAAGTGTGGTGATTAAAAATATTCAGAGAGCAGAAACAGTGCCACACCCGTCAGCGCTAGCAATAATACGGAGATTTTGTGAAAAAGGCTGTTCTTTACAATATCTTCAGTCGCTGAGAGTTCAGGTTCCGCCGAAGGGGCATTAGACTCAGATTGGGTGCTTTCCTTAACGGTATGTACCAAACGACACGTTTTATCGGGTAACGGAACACGAAAGCCGTAATTCGGGATCACCTGAATCGGAATTGCCATCGAATTATTACGTTCTAGTTTTCGACTAAGCGAAACCAGAATGGTGTTCAAATCAAACGGGGGTTGGTTTAAATCACTATTAGAACCTGTCTGAAGGAACGCTTTGTCATAGAGCGCTTGCAGGTTGATCACTTCGCCAGCGAAGTAGCACAATACCTCCAGTAACTGGGTCTCATGAACCGTCAACTGTGTCTCAGTTTGATCCGGCCAGACCAGTAAGCATAAATCCGGCTCAAAATCGACATGTTGGAATCGGTAACAGCGGGTCATTGTTTTTGTCGTCATGGCAAAATCACTTCATGATATTTGATGGTGAATCGCGTCAGTAACCAGCTATAACTCATCCATAACCAGACACAAAGCGATGCATGCCCATCAATAAAAATGTGTTGCAATAGGCCTCAATTAGCGTCGAGGCGTGAAGTTCATCGGTGATCAAAACAGATCAACGTAATCTGTATCTTTTATTACGACTGATATAAGTGTTGATGGCATTGTGAGGAAGTTCAAATTTCGTTTATGGGATATTGCCTTAAAAAAAAGCCTGTTAGCGATATGGGCTAACGGGCTTCACACGTTATGACTGATTATCTGTTATTTATCATAGGGATAGTTGAGATATGATTGGCGGGCAATTACTTGGCCGGTATCCAGACTAAGATACAGTACTGTTAACATAATCATACAAATCTTTAAGGATTTGCATCTTCTTTTCATTCGATTGATGTATAAGTGCGAGCGATTCAAAGTTTTCCATATAGGCAGGCAGGTTGTCTTCAAAGAAATCCTGACAGTGGTGTTTCCATTTTTGTTGTTCAGCATAATCGAGCGTCATTGGGTAATTACGTGCACGATAACGAAATAGCAAAGGCTTGATGCGCTTATCATCAACCTTCAAATCCAGACTGCCCAATGACTCTGGCGCAGTCTCACGAATAATCTCCATCGCTGAACGATCTGCATGAGAGAAGAAACCGTCGTATAACATGGCATCCACATTATCATTGGCAGCAAACTGACGATCGACACTGAATATGGCCAAGAGTTTTTCCCGAACTTCAGGGTGATCTTTAAGCCGCTGTAAATTTTTCAGGCATTGCTCGCGATCAATACCAAGGCGTTCGGCATCGTCTGCTTTTAGTGTTTTAGCCGGAGCCAGAACCGGGCATTTATTGAGATGCACCAGCTTGACCGGAACAGGCTGTTCATCCGGACCCAACTCACTGCGCTTGGTATACAGCCGCTCTCTTAACGTATCTGCATCCAGGTCAATTAATGGTGCCGGATCCAGCGCAAGGTTAACGGTGATCACGGCATTTTTATTGTCAGGGTGCCATGCCATCGGCACAATCCAGCTGGTATTGCCACAGCCAACCCCAAACATGCCAGAAACATGTACCAGCGGTGTGAGGTTAACAATGTCGATTAACTCTTGCAGCTGACGTTTGTGGCGCAAACTGAACAGGTAGTCAAATAACTTCGGCTGCTTGGTTTTTAAAATTTTAGCCAGTTCAATCGTCGCATACACATCACTCATTGCATCGTGGGCATTGGCATGTTCAATACCATTGGCCACCGAAAGATCCTCAAGTTTAAAACTCGGCAGACCGTCTTCGTTATTAGGCCAGTTAATGCCTTCAGGCCTTAAGGCGTAACAGGTACGCATAATGTCGAGCAAGTCCCAACGTGAGTTACCGTTCTGCCAGCACCATGCGTATGGGTCAAAGAAATTTCGATAAAGCGTATACCGTGTTACTTCATCATCAAAGCGAACATTGTTATAACCTATTATACAGGTATTGGGTTTCGATAATTCTTCATGAATTATGGCGATGAATTCGGGCTCAGAAAGCCCTTTTTGCAGCGCTTCCTGCGGTGTAATGCCGGTGATCAAGCAGGCTTCCGGCGACGGCAGGTAATCACTGGGAGGCTGGCAGTAAATAACCAGAGGCTCACCGAGGATGTTGAGATCCATATCGGTTCGAATACCAGCAAACTGGCAAGGGCGATCGGTGGCTGGTCTTGCACCAAAGGTTTCGTAGTCCAGCCAAAACAGTGTTGGCTGGTTTTCATTGTTGCTCATTATAATCTTCTGCACAGTTAATGATCTGTTGTCTTTGGTAATAATAACAGAGAATTATGACGGCTGCGGAATTAGATTAGATGGAGGTGATCATAAACCAATGATTATGAAGAACGTGTGGTGTGAGTCGTGAAAAGGCATGTTGGTGCTTATGCCATAGACTGTCACCTTGCACTTGTTAACCGTAAGCCGATTCGACGACCAATTCCCACCAAAGCAAGAGCTATTTTAGAAAGAGTGATGGAAAACCATATGGAAAGCAGTGACGATGTATTGTTTCCTGGTCATGAGTTAAATAGCCCTATTACTATTTCAGGGGCTAATCGCTACATCCGGCGCATACGCGACAACCTGCCATTAGAAAGCTGGCGAACCCACGATTTCAGACGTTCTCTATCAACAGGCGTGTCAGAGCTTGGCGTAATGCCCCATGTGGTAGAAAAGATGCTAGGCCACGAGTTGGGTGGGGTACTGGCCGTGTATAACAAGCATGATTGGCTGGATGATCAGCGTGAAGCGTATGAGCTGTATGCTGATAAGTTGACTGACTTATTAGACTCCAGTGATAGATAACATGTATACTTCCTACCTTTCATCTGGTTTCATACTAAACGCTGTGTTGTAGTGGTGGGCAGGTAAGAAATGAGGGGTTAGTTGATCGCGAATATACGAATTCGATTCGTTAATCTTCTTTGTATATCTGCTTAAAATGGAAAGACATACGATCTTAGTTCGTAGAACATAATGCTATATTGCAAAAATAAGTAAGTGGAAATCATGGAAGAACAATCAAAAATTTATCTAGATCAATATCTTGAGTCACTAAGTGATTCTGAGCGTAAAAAGTACAAATCATTTAGTTCTGACTACTTTTGTGGTGATGAGCATAATGCTAATTTATGTGCTGAATTAATTCGTATTGGGCAAAAGACAGCAACCTGCAGCCTGAAATATTGGTATGAATCAGATGATGAACCAATGCCTACAATTGGTCACTTGCAGGTCGTCACAGACTGGGACGGTAAGCCTACTTGTATCGTTGAAATTGATTCGGTAGAAGAGTGCAAGTATTCCGATGTGTCAGCTGATTTTGCGTATCTGGAAGGTGAAGGTGATCGTTCACTTGAATGGTGGCGAAACGCCCATTGGGATTTCTTTGCACAAGAATGTGTAGAGCTAAATATCGAACCAAGTGAAGATATGATGCTTGTTTTAGAGCGATTTCGTGTGGTTCATCAATCAGCAATATAACAAACAACTATGGCGTTATGTGTAAAAGTGAGTCATGGTAAATCTACTCGTATGGTCCACACTTGAGCTATAGATTCGATTATCTATGAAACAAGGAACAAACATATGAGTGACTTACTAGAACAAGCGAAGCTGTTTTTTGAAGCATGCGAAACCGGAAAAGGTTGGGAAATTTGCAAAGCTTACTGCCACCCTGATGCAACATTCTCCGCACAGACAGCAGCGCTCGCAGATATAGATACTCTTCAAGGTTATACCGAATGGATGAAGAACCTATTGACACCAATCCCAGATGGACATTACGAATTGCGGTTCTTCTCTGTTGATGAAGAACGTCAGTGTGTAGCAGCTTACGCTGTGTTTCATGGCACAAATACAGGGCCGGGCGGGCCAGTTGACCCAACGGGAAAAACCATCGCGGCTGACTATGTCTACGCAATGCAGTTTGAAGGCAATCTTATTCGGCATATGACAAAGATTTGGAACGATTCCATTAGTCTTCAACAGCTGGGATGGGCATAAATTTCAACAACAAAAAAACACATAACAAGGCCATCAAGGTGATGCGTTACACTCGCCAGTTTTGGTTTGGGGTTCGGTGCGCTTTGCAGGTTCAGTGGGGCACACCTTATTGCGGTGTTATGGCTTTTGCTCCTAGAATTTCAATAGTGCTAGGAGCAAAGTAGGAAGCTATTAGCTTATGAGCAAGAACCGCAACAACCAGTTGGACTGCTATGTTTATTGCTTTTATCTGAATTGTTATTAGGTTTATTGTTTGAAGCTGACTTTTCTGCTTCAACATTCTTTGGATTATTGTCTTTCTTGCTGAAAATTTTTTTAATTGAAAGTGCCATTTGTAATTCCTGCTTTGGGTGTTTGTAAGCTAAGTATTCGCACAATACCATACTGAAACAGTCAGGTATTGATGTGGAACATGTTTTCTTCGCATGCCCTAACACAGCCATAACAAAGCGTTTAAGAGGGATTCTCAACGCTTGGTATTTTGGGTTTGATTTGGATTAAGTGCTTGAGGAACAATAACTTAGGCTGTGTGATGGGCGTTGTTCACCCCTTGACGCGGCGTTAGCTGGCTGTGTTATCCACAATTAGTGGATGCCTTCTATAGTTAGACTATGTCTAACATTGAGGTGATTAAACATGGCTTACTTTCAGAATCTTGAGCAAATCGTCGCATCCCTTGAGGCTGATGAATCTACGAAATGCGACCCTATCAAGAGAACTTTTGTTTTTGACGGAGAGCATCTGACAGCGAATGTTGGGGTCGTCAGGGATACTGGTAATGCACTCCACATACAGAAAAATCATGATGAGTTGCTTGTCATTATTGAGGGCAATGTGGATTTTAAGGTCGGGGAAGAAATAAAGAATGTAAACAAGGGTGATCTTGTTTTCATTCCCAAAGCAACTCTCCACGGCCCCATCTTAAAGGAAGGGCAAAGCTTCGCGGCTCTTTCGGTTTTTGCGCCCCACTTTGATCGAACGAAGGACAACATTGAGTGGGACAGAGAATCCTAGATGATTAAGGGGCGTAAGGCGCAGCTAACAAGGCATTTAAGAGTGATTCCCTTCAGTTCAAGGTTGGGTTTCGTGTTTACGGTGTTATGGTTTAGGTTTGGTGGCCGCGTTGCTCACACCTTAATGCGACTAGGGCTCAAGCACGCAAGTTAGTACAAGGATGATTATAAATGTTGGAGCAATACTTTTTTATATTACCAATCGCTACGCTGTTACTCTTTGGTGCGATGACACCAGGCCCTTCATTTATCTTGGTGGCGCAAACAGCTATGTCAAAATCTAGATTTGAAGCGATGTGTATTTCTATAGGTTTAGGTTTGGGGGCAAGTACATTCTCATTTATTGCCTCAAAGGGGCTTATTGCACTTTTTGACGCTGTTCCTGAATTTTACGTAGCTTTCAAAGTTGTTGGAGGTCTATATCTATGTTATCTGGGTGTAAAAATGTGGCGCGCGAGCAACAGCAAAGTTGTTTCTGCTGACGCAGAACTAACTAGAAAACCAGCCCATTTTAAAGCTATAGTTCTTGGTTTGGCGACACAGTTAAGTAATCCAAAGACTGCAATTGTTTTTAGCAGTGTATTTGCAGCCATGTTACCCGTGAAAGTTCCTGTTCATACAACATCAATACTAGTTGTTGGTGTGTTTGTCTTAAATTTTGCTTGGTACCTCCTAGTTTCTATTCTGTTATCAAGTCCAAAGGCCCAAGCCAGTTACTTACGATTTAAGTCGCACATTAACAAAGTTTCAGGTGTATTAATGGGGGCAATGGGTAGTAAGTTTGTTACTGAGAGTTTTAAGCCCTAACAAAGCGTTTAAGACAGATTCCTAACGCTTGGCATTTTCAGTTCAAGGTTGGGTTTTGTGTTTACGGTACAATGGATTAGGTTAGGTGGTCGCGCTGCTCACTACTTAACGCGGATACATCAGTTCAGAATGGAGTCATAAATGAATCTTAACCAAGTTACATTGACTGTTAAAAATATGGAAGAATCGGTAAGATTCTATAAAACTCTAGGATTTAACCAAATCGTAGCAGATGATCATTATGCTAGGTTTGAATGTCCCGAAGGGGATTCCACATTTTCTCTTTATTTGGGAGATCCTGACTCTCAAAGTAATAGTGTTATTTATTTTGAACACGAACAACTTGATGCTTTAGTTGAAAGCCTGAAATCCGAAGGAATTGAATTTGTGCAAGAACCAACAGATAAAGATTACTTGTGGAGAGAAGCAATGCTTACTGACCCATCAGGTAATGAAATCAAGCTTTACTGGGCTGGTGATAATAGGAAAAATCCACCTTGGCGTGTAAATGCCTAACAAGGCCTTCAAGTCGGAACAAAAACAGTTGGCTTTGTTTCGTGCATCAACAAGTTTAGCCAACTACTTTTGTCCGCTTAAGGCGGCGTTATAAATACGGGTAAGTTATTCATAATAAGGACATTCAATGAATCAGATTAATATCCAGTACTTTAAACATCCTTATGCCGAATTCGTACTTGGTTCATATGATGGCAAGCTTTGCCTGTGTGACTTTCGATATCGTAAAATGAGAAGTATTGTTGATGACCGTATTAAGCGTGGTCTTCATTCTGAGTTCGTAGAAAGAAACGATGATGTTTTAGAATCTACCAAGGTTCAACTTGAAGAATACTTTCTTGGTGAGCGAAGTGTTTTTGATGTTCCGTTATTACTGATTGGTACGGACTTTCAAAAATTGGTTTGGGATGCACTAGGCAAAGTAAACTACGGTGACATTGTAACGTATAAAGATTTAGCGCTATCAATTGGAAATGAAAGCTCGGTGAGAGCGGTTGGTAATGCTAATGGTGCAAATGGATTGGCGATTATAATTCCTTGTCACAGGGTAATTGGCAGCCAAGGTGAGCTTGTTGGTTATGGTGGCGGTTTGTCATTGAAAAAACGTCTTTTAGAATTAGAGCAGAATCTCTTCATTTAAGTCTAAATAGTATTTATAACAATTGCATCAACACGATGCTTATTAGATTCGGCGTTTTTGGTTTGAAGTGTAATTGGTTTGGAAAGTTAATCGTCAGCACGTTTTATGCAAGCGTTAGCTCCTAAGGGGGGAGTACATAAATGGATTTAGTATTTCAAATTTGGGGAGGATTATTTTACCTTGCTAATAAAATATTGTTTGCGCTTTCTGAAGGCAAACCAGAGAAGGCTAAAAAAAGATTTAAGATTAAAGGCTGGATTATTTATATTCTCGGCGTACCGGCTTGGGTTACCATATTAATTAGTCATCAAGATTGGATTGCAGCATCCATTGAAGCTGGAGGAATTCCCTCTATGTTATTGGGTCTGTACAATACTTATCATGACAATCAGAAAGAAAACAAGTGGTTTAATAAAATTGTGGCCTTGTGTACTTATTCATCTCTGGCGTTTGGGCTTCTTTATAGTGTTATCCATCACGGTGGAATAATATCTATTTCACAAGTTTTAGAGATAGGCGTGATGCTCGGGTTTTTGTTAGGTAGCTACTCCATAGCTAAAAATAACCCCATAGGCTGGTTCTTCTTTATGCTGATGAATCTAAGTATGGCAGCATTGATGCTACTGCAAGATAAGCCAATACTTATGGCACAACAGTTAGTTTCATTGTTTTTTGTAATCTATGGACTTAAAAAATCACGCGACATTTTAAACCAAGAGCTAACAAGTTAATCAACTGGACGTATTACGGTTGTCATCCTTTTTGCAAAAGAAAAAACCGCAAAAATGATACCAACCTCTACGCCAGTTATTAAGGCGTTATAACCATGAGGTTGAATACGGCCACCAAGCTAAACTAGTTTTTATTTGAGCTAGTTGAAGTTGATATGAGTTGATTAAGAAATAGTATTTTAAACGCAGAACGAAAGGGAGACTTAGGCGATACTCTTATGTATTGCCTTTGATAGTATCGCTTGTCTCCAACTTCTTGGAAGATTGGCTACAATACCCAAGTTAGGGTTAGTAACAAAATTACGGCTGAAGTCGCTAGGAACATTGTCGCAAGAGTTGCAATTTCGCTTAGAGTAGAAGGCTTCGTCGCTTTTTTAACTTCCGTGGTTTTTTCAGTGTCCAATATTGATAGGAGTGCTGAATTCATTTTTTTTACCTTATGTAATTTAATTTCAAGACACGGAGCAAATTTTACTACTTTTGTGATGAAGGTCAAATAAATATGATGATTTAATTACACAATTTTACGGATCCAGTTTGGGAAATCTAATTCGCATGTTAAGAAGCACTCTTAGTCCAGGTACTGATATGTCGTACATCCGTCTCCATAGAGAACAAGAAATTCTTTTTTGCGAATTGTGGATGGGTAATCATCGCAGAAAATGTTTATAACAAGTGCTTCAAATGGATTTGCAACGTGTGGCATTTTTATTTCCAATCCGTGTTGGTCTTTACGGCGCAATGCAGAGCCACTCGGTTTCGTTGCTGCACCGCTTAAGCGAGCGTTATCAATTGCGGCCACTCCCATGACCGCTTTTTTCCCTACCTCCCACACCCACCAATCTGCATTTTCCATTCTTCAACAGCAGAAAGTAACCAACGAAGTGGCATGAGTGTTACTGGGTCGGGGAAGCCGCGACTTTGACGCCATTTGTAGATGGTGGCCTTGCTGGTGATCTCAAACATAGCCAGTACGTCTTTATGACTGATCAGTAAAGGTGATGACTGAGCATCTAAGCTTATGACTTCTTCAGATTTTGTCTGTGACGGTGTTGCGTCAACGCAGGTTTAACCTTATATGACATGTCAGCCACAGGATAATTATTGTATGCGTTCATTGTTGTCGTCCTTTTCATCAGTTTGTTCATAAATTGAATATCCAACCCAAAAAATGAGGCAGGCGAGGGCGTATCCGATAAATGTCATTGCAATGTTTTCCTAATTCGAAAATTTACTGGTCAGGTAAATTTGGCTCTATGGTTCGAATAAAATCAGTTAACTTGATTGTGGTACCAGGTTCGCTGATCTGATGAAGTTGAATTCTGTTCAGTGTGTGCCAGCAATCGCCATCACCTTTGAACAGGCCATCGCAACCATTGGGTAAATCGGTTTTACACTTTGAACATTTCCCAGCCGTTACGCGTAACGCTGGAATCATTGAGTGAAAACGGTTAATCATCGAAGATATGGCTTCGTTTTCACTTAATGGTTTGTCGGGTAGGGCGAAGAACTCACAAATTTCATTAAGCTTTTGGGCTTCGTTGTTACTGATAACAGATGACACTTTTTTTAGGCCGAGTGCGTTGCGGCGATTACGGAATGCTTGTTGCCGTTTTCTGCTTTTTTCCTTTTGCTTATCAGTTGTCATGATCATTCCTTTTATCTAAAGGGTGAAAGTTACCAATCACCCTGTAGGCTTGTGAGAACTATAGTGGTCAGCTATACTCATCTAAGCCTTTGTAATAAAAGCTCATTGCAATGTTAAACCCCGTTCGGATTGGTCCCTGAGCGGGGTTTTTCTGTTTCATCACTGGAAATCTCCAACCTGAAGGAGGGGAAGATTTTTATAATCAGCCACAATAATTCCCATCTGATTTCGTAGTGCAATTTCTTCCGGTGAGTCAGCGACGGTAAGTCCAAACTGCCTAGCTCGATTGGTAGTCAGGCTTTTAATGTTCTGTGTTTGAGCAAGCATTTTTTGGAAGCAGTCGGCCTGTTCGGGTCTTCTCTTTATTCCGTTCTCATACATTCTTTCTCGATCATCCAAATCGTTCATGATGGTGATAAAGAAAGCTGTTAGTTCACTGCTCATATTGATCACTCCTTAATATCCACAAACATCAATGCTATCGCCGTAGATATCTTGCAGGCCGCTGATTTTGGTTTGGCGGCAATACATCTTGTAGAAGTAACCGGCTAATCCCATTGCGTGGGTTGCGCCAGTAATGCTGCCACTTATGCGTTTTTCACCTTCGTTGATATAACCGATGTGGTACTGGCAGTCTTTCTCGCCATGGTTATAAAAAGTAATTCTTAGCGAATCGAAATCAAACTCAGGGTGTTTGGCTGTCATATAGATAGCTGAATCGCTTTCTTCCCATTCGATTTCAATCTCGCCACCATTTTCACGGGCCGATTCTTCCCAACATTTTTCGATTTCATCGAGCATGGCCTGGCTGATTTTTCTAACGACGAAGGGTACTGCTGGCCGAGTTTAGAGCGTATCTCGAAGAAGTGCGGTATCTCTCGCAGTACGTTAAAAGCGCAGCTGGCGAACTTGTGTAACGACGGCTTTATTAGGAAAGAATTACGCAAGAAAAGAACGGAATCAGGCGAGCTAACTAACGATACAAATGTGTATTGGATCAGCATTGAAAAGCTTCAAAATCCAGAACCTGACCTAGGTCAGAATTCACCCCAGCCGAAATCCGGCCTAGGCCGAAAAACGTCAGAAGGTGGGCCGAAATCTGACCCCAAACCATCAATAGATCCACCATATAGTATTAATACCCCTATAGTCCCCAAGAAGACTGAGCCTAAAAAACAAAAAGCTAAATCAGTGACAAGTTATTTAACTGAAGACTTTTCTATTCAACCTGAAATGGCTGATTAGTATTCACAGCAAGCAGATTTCGTTTTAGAAATTAATACCGCAACCGCTCAATGGCGTGATGCGATGTTATCGAAGCAACGCAAGTATGCCGATTGGGTAGCCGCTTGGCGGAATGGAATGCGTAACGCGAACAAGTGGGCTGTCGAGCGTGAAAGCCGTCAACAGGGCGGGGTGAATTCGTATTCCGGACAGATTACTCAGCACCAAAAGGATTTAGATCATGAACGTGATGGATCGCTTAGAACGTGCAATGCCAAGCCATATCAAAACGATGACTCGTGAAGAAATCGATGCTTACGGAAAACGCCAAGTGCAGGAGTTTCACCGCAAGAACCGAGAAGAGCGACGCGTGAACATGGCGAAAAGTTTGTTAGGCCGCTCAGGGTTACGCGAAACCCATAAGCAATGCAGCTTCGATAATTACCGTGTGACGTGTACTGAACAGAACGATGCGCTAACCAATGCGAAATCGTGGTTAACCCGTTTTAACCAAGGCGATATTTGCAGTTTCATTTTTGCGGGTACAACCGGTACAGGTAAGAACCACTTAGCCTCGGCCATCGCCAATGAGATCACGGCGAAAGGGCAGTCTGTTGTGTTGGTGACGGTGAATGAATTGATGATCCGCATGCGAGATACCTACCGTGATAATTCTCCAATCTCGGAACGAGAACTGATTGAACGCTTATCGAGTGCCGATTTGCTGATCCTCGATGAAATCGGGGTACAGCGCGGTAACGACAACGAAGCGCTAACCATTAATACCATCGTTGATAATCGCTCTGCCGACGGCTTACCAACAGGAATTCTAACCAACCTCAACTACAGCGAACTTGTTAAGCAACTCGGCGAACGAGTTATAGACCGGCTTAAAACAAATCAAGCGCACTGGGTTGAGTTTAACTGGCCGAGCTACCGCTCAAACGCGTTAGCGGCCTAAGGATAACATTGCAATGAGTATGAATAATTCAGAGGTGCTTACATGGCGATTCTAGTTAAAACCACCTCTCACCAAGATGATAAAAACCGTTGGGGAACGCAGTGGTTGTGCTTTGCTGATGCCGTAAGTCTGTATGGAAAGCCGTTCCAGTTAGATGTATGCGCAGAGCCAGAAACCGCCAAGTGTGAACGCTTTTATGTTTCACCTGATTGGTTCTCACGTAACCGGCTATCGAGCTATGGCTTTCATGGCCATGAGACATTCTGGTTTAACCTGAACAACAAGATCGTTGGTTTCGATGGGCTTTCATGTGACTGGGAGAATGACTGGTACTGTAATCCGCCATTCGATTTAAAGCGTGAGTTCATCACCAAGGCCTACAGCGAAACGAGCGCAGGGAAGTCGGGCATGATGCTGTTGCCATACGAACCGCTAACCAGTTGGTGGCTAGATTTGGTGGAAGACAAAGCCACGGCGGTTTACACGCCAGATGGCCGATACAACTTCTATAAACCCGATGGCGTGACCAAGAAAACAGGTGTCAATTTTGGCTCGGTGTTTGTTCTTTTTACACCGCATACAATCAAAATAACTCAAAGAATTCCATTCAAACGCGGCTGCGGCGCTGGGTTAATGGTAATGGGGGAGGCGGCATGAGTATTGAAAAGCTATTAGCTAAATTCAATCCGAAGGGGTGTTCGTACGAACAGCAAGTTGCTCATGGTGGGAAACCGTTATTAAGCGTTGAAGATCAGATTGCAGCGGTAGGTATTACGTGGAAGCGATCACCAGTTGGTTTTGTCCTGCTATTTGCCGAAGTACTGAATGACAAGACAGCTCGATACGATTTGAACTATGCCGCCTTGATTGAGCTGCAACGCGTGTTGAATAACTGGCGTGGCTCTTACGGTGAGTATGTACCAGGCGCAATTGCCAAGGCTGCGGTTGATGAAGCACTTACGCTGAATGGACAGATCTGCGGTGAGTGCAATGGCGCGGGTGTACTGAAGGATAAGAAGCGAAACAGCCGACCATGTCAGGCCTGAGACGAGGGTAGGGTGAAGTGGGATAAAGACTCCCGATACGCTCGGTTCTGTCATTACCTGCCAACCAAACGGGAACGTTATGAGAGTTTCTATCCATACCATGAAAGCATTTTGAAATGGTTAAGAGGCGAACGAGAAGCAGCTTTGCTTGCTATACAAGCCAGAATGAAAGCGGAGTATGAAGAGGCCGAGAAGGCTGTAGCGTGAGGGGAGGTTGGAAAAGGCGACGGGAGTCGCCTTTTAGGAATAACTTAGCACTAGCTGAATTTGTTCATAACACCTCAAGCAGCGTGAAGTTAAGGGTGTCAGCTAGAACACTTTATGAATTGACAGGCCAAAGAGCAAACTGCCCATAGGCAGCTTCTCCAATTTTACAAAAACTGGTTGGACCATAAGTTTGTTTATTAGCAGCCACTCTGTATAGATGTACATCAGATTGGGATGCTGCTGCTAGTAATAGAGAATATATTTTATCAAATTGTGCATTGTCTTTCGTTAATATCAGTGCCTTTTGGTTATTACATGTAATCCCGTTTGGTAAAGAAATTCCTACATGATCAAAAAAACCAACTGCTACAGATTGAACTTTCCCTAAATATGAATCTGTGTTATCCAAATTTAAAGCGCTTACGTTAAAAGAAACTATCGTCAACAGTATTGGTATAATCTTTTTCATTTTAATCCTTAGTTTTTAATAATATTTTATTATACGATTAATAATCGAATTAAGTTTTTGTTTAGTAATAGATCTTTATGATCTTGTCCTGAATGAAAATTATCGTTGTATCTTCTATTTATCAACCTGTTCCCAGTCAGCATCAAATACGTTTTGTTATCCGTCTTTTTTTAACATGAGATATCTGTCTTCATGAATAGTCTCTTCAATGGTGAGGTTTCTATCAGTAATCATTAAGCCCACTGTTGGGTAGATTTGCCTTATCTGATTAGTTGTAACAACCCCGTATTATCAGCTTATTTTTTACCACCATCCTCCATCATTATCGTCATTGTCACCAGTCGTTCCAGCATCAGCAGGATCACGACTTAAATCCACCTCTCTGGTTTCGCCAGTATTCAAATCTGTCTCTGTAGCAGTAATAGTATAATCCTGTGAAGCCGAATGGTTATCATTTCTGCCATCTCGATCTCTACTAGAACTAGAACTAGAACTAGAACTAGAACCATTGTCGGCTAGGTTCTTTTTACTAACAGCAATTCCATCAATGGTTTTATAGTCATTAGAAGGCATTCCTGTTAATTCTGAATCAAGAGCTAATTGTAAGCCTGACCAGATGTTATATTTTCCAAATAGATCTTCATAGATAGCTTTTTCGAAAGCTCCAGAAACCGACGGGAGGACATCTGTAGTTACATACATTATGCTTCCTGCTGTTGTTATTTCCATCTTGTCATTGACTGTAAATGCAACACCCAAATGTCCAGCTTGAGCACTTGCACCAAGATTTTCAAAAACATTCGGATTACCCGAGTGCATAGCTATACCCAAAGCTACATCAATTGGGAATTTTTTCGGCTTAGATGGCTTATATTCCTTAGAGCTATTGATAGATACATGTAGATTAAGTCCATTTTTTTTGTCGTAAAATGCATGAACGGTTCCACTTAAAGGCCCCTCGCTATAGGTTATTGAAGCATAGCCTGAAGTTTTAACTTGCCCGCCAGATAATTTTTGATCAACTATGCTTTGTGCTACCGCACCACTATAATCATAATCAAAAAATTTTCTCAAAAATCGGTCAGTTTGTTGTGGGGCTGTTTTATTTTCTAGGTTGTATGCTAAATCGGTATCACCAATTGTTATTTTAAATTTTTTATTATGGGCTTGTAAAAGATTTTTGGGATACTTTATTTCTATATAATTAGAGTTACTTTTTACAACAAATCCACTATTTCCAGATTGCGTATATAACCCACTGTTGTATGAATATGCCCATGGTTTAGTTGATAAGTTTAATAGTGCAGTATCATTTTTTAATCCTATGGTAGGGATAGTGGTCTCATTTTCTGATGAAATAAAAACATAAAAATCATTTCCGGTAGGTATAAAAAAAGTGATGCCATTGTTATAAATTGGGATAAAATTTGAAGTTATCTTCTTTATTAGTATGTAAATATTGTTGCTATCATTAGCGATTCTGTAATTGAATTCATTATTCTCTGCTTTGATATTTAATGAGTTACTATCATTCCAATCATCTTCGTTTGCATCGATAGTAAAAGCATGTAAGTTAGAACTTAGTAGCACTAATAGAATTAAAATATATTTCATAGATCCAACACCGATAATACGCGATTCAAGATGTGTTCTTTAGATGTAATTAGGTTAAGGATGTAATGTTTACATCTGCTCATTTAGCCTCCATAGCTTTATTATTTTCTCATTATATAAATAAATCTTATACTTTCCTGAGTTAGGGGTTAATACCCCTCCATTTTCAGCAATAACGCCGTACGCGAATGTTTCCCCTTTCTCATCAAAAGAAAACTTATAACCATTTATGAAAAACTCATTTTCTTGATAACCTTTTTTAGAGCTGTCTTTATAGCTCCTATATTTAATAACTTCACCAGTGACTATTTCGCAATTTGTAATTGAACATCCAGATTTTATTGCTTTTTGTATGCTATCAATCTTATATTTTGCATCCAGTTGGGAGCCCATCATCATCAAAATGAAGAGACCACCTGCTAACTTCGCTTTCACTTCCATATTTCTCAATTTAAAAACAATCCATAAGGACAAAATAAAAGTGATAGGGAATGTTATGTAAATGTTGGATGCATTGTTTGGTGAGGTATATATTAATTCCATTGTTATTTCCGGTTGTGTGTGTATTGCTGGATTCAATTAATAAGTCATATGATTTTAAGAGTGTTTGACTTGTCATTCTTTGAACTATTGCGCAATAAATAAATCAAACATTTCAGAGTTATAATATTTACTCAAACTCAAGAAAAGATACTTTACACCTGGATCTGTAATATGCTTCGTTTGAGTTTAAAAAGACTTTAAGCTTTCGATCTTGTGCCACAGCCATTAATAGAAGACTGATAAGGTGAGTGTCTTCTTTATCAATTCCTGCATATAACGTGTCGAGTTACCAATTTTCGTTAATCCTCCTTCGATTGAAAACTGAGCGATATTTGGTCTTGCTCCTGCGACAGTAGACCCAAAAATTATATTATATGTCTTGCCTCTATTTGTATTTGCTACTACAGTGATAGTGGTATCCTTAACTATGTACGTTCCAGTTACGTTTACTGATGCAGTAAAAATGCAAAAACACCTATTAACAACTTCTTCATTCAATGTTCTTTAGTTATAACGCCTCTTAAATAACTTGTTAGCTACTGAAGTTATTCATTTGAAGCATGTGAATGTCGACCAATGTAATTTAAAGTTTGCGGGTTATTATTTGAAGCCACGCTAGGAAACCCTAAAGTAATCCTTTTCTTTGAAGCTATCTTAGTTAAGATCATACTCCATATTGACTTGCCACCTGGAGTTGTTGTATCAAGGTTATAAGCGTAACAACAAGCACCTTGGGCTGGATCGAATTCATTTAGGTTCCTGAAATAGACAGTACCATTTGCACTCATTTGCCATAACAATTTACTTGCATCATTAACCTCAACCCACGTTTGAGCACTTCCCTGTGAAGAAAAAAACAAAGTTGATAGTAGCAATAATTTTTTCATCATATATTTCCTTTTAAAAATTTGAGCGCAACATATTCTGCACAAGTAATGGTAGCTAACGCCTGCAACTAGGGAATCCCCACAAACTTCCCTTACAGTTCAATGAATAGACAAAAACTTGCCTCAAAATCTTGCGGATTCACCACAAACACAGATGATTAAAAGCTAGGTGCGTGATACTCAATTGAAACACTAACCTTCGAACAATCAGAAGCATGGGGCAGAAAAACCAATAGATATGGTTAGCCTAATCACAAGAAATTACTCATAATTTTGTGGGGATTCTCCAGCGCCTGCAATAAGGTGTGCCCCACTGAAACCAGCCAAGCATACTGAACTCCTTACCAAAACCGCCGAGTATAATGCATCACCTTGATTGCTTTGTATGTTTAATTTGCGGGGTCAAACTGGTTAACTAAACAAAAACCGTTACCGCTTTCTCTTCCCGATGTATAAACAGTTCCAGATTTTTTTCCTGATGCCCAAGCTGCCAATACAACAGAGGTAATTGCAGTGTGTTCCTGCTTAATTAACATCCAGCCATACGGCGAGCCTTCACAATTATCTGGAAGCCCCTTGTCCATCATGATCATTACACCAGACTCCACTGCTGTTAAATTTTCAATGCTTCCGCTCTGATAATTTGGTGCAGCAGAAACACTATACGACATTAGTGCAACAGCCAGTAATGTGAAATTTTTCATTAGTAACATCCTATAATTAATTAAAAATAACGTCTTTCCAAGCAGGAATAATAGTTGATTATAATCGCGAAGCGATGGCCAACTGTTATTTTCCCGTTTAAGCAACTTGTTATGTTTATTTAGTTGCATACTCGAACATATCTAACGTCAAAACATGGTTATTGCTACAAAGTCCTTTCCCTGAATACCATATAGTACTAAAAGTTTGACCTGTTGCATGCGCAGATAATAAAGCAGAAACCATATCTTTGTAGGCTACAGGATCTACATTCTTAACACTAAAGTGCATTCTGTAATGATCGCCTCCACCGCAGCCACTTGGAGCGGGATTTAGAGCGACATGAACAACTCCCGAACCAAATCTTAGTTTTGAAACTTTAAAGTTTCCTCCCTCTGAATCCCAAGCCATTGCAGTCGTAGATAATACACATGTTAAGATGATGGTAAGTATTTTTTTCATTTTATAAACCTTTATAAAAATAGTAAGTAAAACATAACGCCTACAATAAGGTGTGCCACGTTGAACCAACAAAGCACACCGAACTTCAAATCAAAACTGCCGAGTGTAATGCATCACCTTGATTGTTTTGTTATATTTACCGGCTCAAATAAACTGCGTTTGGAATTGTTCTGTTTCCAGAGGCAGCAGTACAGGTTGTCTCACCATAGAACCTCAGTGTTGCTGTTTTCTCTGCGACTAGAGCTGTTTGTAAAAGTGATAGCCTGGCCTTAGTTGCATCATCACTAGGAACCCCTACCCGATAATCCAGGTCTCCTATTCTGACGATTACATAGGCTTCCTGTTTCCCATAATCTCCCATCTTTACGATTTGGGGGATGCCTCCACAATTGACTGCAAATGCACCACCTGAGAATAACAACATCGAAACTACCAATGCCTTTTTAATCATTAATCTTTCCTCTATCTAAAAATATAACGCCGCAATAAGGTGTGCCACGTTGAACCAACAAAGCGCACGGAACTCCAGATCAAAAATGCCGAGTGTAACGCATCACCTTGATTGCCTTGTACATGCTGACTCTGGACTCAAAGCGGCTTGGCCGCCCCACCGAGACAGCAGGAAAACCAACAACAATTGCGGAGCTTGATGTAATCCAAACGACACGCTACCGCCAACCACATAACTGAATTGGCATTATGAAATCAGTGACTTAGTAATCACTGAAATGATAACGCACCAACACTGAATTCAATAGTGCGGCCTCATGAATTTGGAAAGATAATGCCTTTTTGACCAAAGAACATTGGGCATGAGGAACATTAACCGCACTTTCGATGAACGATTCTTTCTGCATTGCCCCCACGGCAGGAACCACAAAAGCCCAATGGGATAAAAACCTTTAAAAACAAGCATGTAACGCCGCCAACACCCGCGAGCAAATGGGGAGCGAGTTTTTGCGGCCCTTTGCAAAAATCGCGCGACGTTTGCGGAGTCGGGTGATTGGCATTGTTATGTTACGAACTAATAATTCTAAGATAGGCTAACGTACAAGCTTAATTTGCGTGGCATAGCAATATGCAGCTGGAGAATGTCCCCACACTCTTGTAGTATCTGCATAAAATATAATATTACTTTGCGAATGAAACGCTGATAAAACAATACTCATATTTTTACTAAAACCAATATCGTCAATCTTTAACCACAGCCCTCCAGGGCACTCTGCGTGTGGCGAATCAACCTGGATTAGTGTATCCCCATTTGGGAATGACGAGTAAGAGTTGATACTCGATATTTTGGAAGCTTTGGTCACGACTATCGCCGAAGAGGCATGAAAACTCATCAGAAACAAACTTAGAACAACTGCAAACTTATACATTGAATCTCCAAATACACAGCAAGTTTAATTAAATTTTGTTTGCGAACACCGACTACTCGGTAATCTCACCAACATGTTGGCTAAACATAACGCCTACAATAAGGTGTGCCACGATGAACCCACCAAGCACACTGAACTTCATACCAAAACCGCCGAGTGTAATGCATCACCTTGATTGTTTGTTAAGCATTTTCAGTCAGAGATCAATAAAAGTTGTCGCGATTAGACCGAGACCACCAATTATCAATAACGCAGCACCCCAGCTTACACCTGCACCAAATACTGCAAGCTCAGCAATTGAGCCAAAAGGGTTGTCAGATAATTGATTAGATAGTTTCAACTTAGCGTCTGCAATACCGTTATGCACAGCAATAGCTTGCCATACTGCTAAAACAGTGACGACTACCCCACAGAACCTTTGCAGAGTGATTCTATATAAATGAGAACAGACTATAGCTACAATGGAAAGAGCTATTGGAAACCATGATACGGAACCAAATCTATCCCAGCCAGCTACATCTCCACCTATCGGTATAGTTGCAAACGGACAAAACATTGCAAAAAATATTATTAATGATGCCAATACAGTTAACCAAGTTTCCATTCTCATATACTTATCTCCATATAACTATTAACTTTTCCTGAAATTTTAGAATGCTTAACGCTCGCCATAAGGTGTGCCCCACCGAACCAGCAAAGCACACCGAACTCCAAACCAAAAATGCCGAGTTAAGGCATCACCTTGATGGCATTGATACTTATTGAGCCTTCTCCGACAACATGCCCCATAGGAGTATGCTGGAAGGCGACTAAACCAAAAATACGGAGAAGACTCATATGCAATTTTATACGAAGAGCCACCCTTATTACTGCGGTATAGATCTCCATGCCC
>NZ_JBVCPH010000026.1:0-32978 GCF_057456235.1 Photobacterium sp.
AGTTGAAGCATAAATTGACTGTGCCAATATCACTCCTCTGCAGGAATCATACTGTTCGGTCACTCAGTTCATTGATAAATCTTTCGACTTAACTTTTTCACGAGTGCCCACACAGATTGCATGGTCAAATTGTTAAAGAACATACTGACTAGGTTGCTGGCTAAGCGCCGTTCTCCGTGTCAGTGAGGCGGCATTATAGAGACATTGATCGTATTGGCAATAGCTTTTTTGAAAAAATCTCATCAAAAACAACCAATCGATCAAAATATAAACAACCACAGGTTATTTGGTTAAAAAGCATCTTTAAAATTGCTTTTGTCAGTTTGTTGGCTCCTTTGTCAGAGACAAAAACACCCACTTCAGATAGAAGCAGGTGTTTAAATAGTAGATACGCAAACAGAGTTAACCGCTGTTATTGCTTCGCAACGATATGTCCATCTTCAGCCGTGATATTGATGATTTTCCCGGTCACAAATTTACCAGCCAGAATATCCTGCGCCAGTGGGTTCTCAATATACTGCTGAATGGCGCGTTTCAGCGGACGCGCACCAAAGACAGGATCGAAACCCGCTTCAGCAATAAGCTCTAATGCACTTTCTTGCAAGTTAAGTACATAGTCTTTTTCTTCCAGACGTTTTACCAAACGTGCAACCTGAATACCTGCTATATGCTTGAGGTTTTCCTGACCTAATGGATGGAAGACAACGGTTTCATCAACACGGTTAATAAACTCCGGACGGAAATGCTGACCGACCACTTCCATGACAAGATTCTTAATACCTTCGTAATCAAGCTCACCAAAGTGTTCCTGAATACGATCAGAACCTAAGTTGGACGTCATGATGATGACGCTATTACGAAAATCAACGGTACGGCCCTGACCATCAGTCAGACGACCATCATCAAGCACCTGTAATAGAATGTTGAACACATCAGGGTGCGCTTTTTCCACTTCATCTAATAAAATGACTGAGTATGGGCGACGACGAACGGCTTCTGTTAAATACCCCCCTTCTTCATAGCCAACATAGCCGGGAGGTGCACCGACCAGACGAGCCACCGAGTGTTTCTCCATGAACTCCGACATATCTAGACGAACCATATTGTCTTCACTGTCAAACATGAAGTTAGCCAGTGATTTACACAATTCTGTTTTACCAACCCCGGTAGGGCCCAAAAAGATGAAGGAGCCTATTGGGCGGTTTGGATCAGATAAACCAGCACGGCTACGGCGGATGGCATTTGATACCGCCTCCACCGCTTCATTCTGCCCAATGACCCGCTTATGAAGCTCCTCTTCCATACGCAGTAACTTATCACGCTCACCTTCAAGCATTTTTGCCACAGGAATACCGGTCTGGCGAGAAAGCACTTCTGCAATTTCAGCTTCTGTGACTTTATTTTTTAGCAGGCTCATTTCCTGCATTTCAGCTTGAGCCGCCAGATCCAGCTGTTTTTCCAGCGCGGGGATTTTACCGTATTGCAGCTCCGACATACGATTCAGATCACCAGCACGGCGGGCAATTTCCATATCGGTCCGGGCTTGTTCCAGCTCGGACTTAATGTATTGCGTACCGGACAGGGCCGCTTTTTCAGCATTCCAAACTTCTTCCAGTTCGGCGTAGTCACGCTCTTTGCTGTCGAGTTCTTTACACAGATCACTCAGACGCTTCTGACTGGCTTCATCGCTTTCTTTTACCAACGCCTGCTGTTCAATCTTGAGCTGGATGATACGGCGTTCCAATCGATCCAGGGACTCCGGCTTAGAATCAATCTGCATACGGATGCTTGATGCAGCCTCATCGATTAAGTCGATCGCTTTATCTGGCAGCTGGCGATCTGAGACATAGCGGTGAGACAACCTGGCTGCAGCGACAATTGCCGGATCAGTAATTTCTACATGGTGGTGCAACTCGTAACGCTCTTTCAAGCCACGTAATATGGCAATGGTATCTTCAACCGTCGGCTCATCCACCAGTACTTTCTGGAAACGACGCTCCAGCGCTGCATCTTTCTCGATATACTTGCGATATTCATCAAGGGTAGTCGCCCCCACGCAGTGCAATTCGCCTCGGGCCAACGCAGGCTTGAGCATGTTGCCCGCATCCATTGATCCTTCGCCTTTACCCGCGCCAACCATGGTATGCAACTCATCAATGAATAAAATCACGCTGCCTTCTTCTTGAGAAAGCTCGTTTAACACCGACTTCAAACGCTCTTCAAATTCACCTCGGAATTTGGCACCGGCAATCAGTGCACCCATATCAAGAGAAAGCACACGCTTATTACGTAGCCCTTCAGGTACTTCGCCGTTCACAATACGCTGAGCCAGCCCTTCAACGATGGCAGTTTTACCCACCCCTGGTTCGCCAATAATGACCGGGTTATTTTTAGTTCGGCGCTGAAGAACCTGAATAGTACGGCGGATCTCATCATCCCGACCAATAACAGGATCCAGTTTTCCCTGCTCTGCACGCTCGGTCAGATCAATGGTGAACTTTTCTAAGGCCTGGCGATTTTCTTCCGCATTTTGATCATCCACTTTTTGTCCGCCACGTACCTGATCTATTGCCTGTTCAATATTTGCAGCTGTCAGCCCTGAATCTTTCAACAGCTTTCCAAGCGGCCCGTTGTCATCGACGGCCGCCAGAATAAACAATTCCGAAGAGATAAATTTATCTTTGCGTTTCTGTGCCAGCTTGTCGCACATGTTGAGTAAAAGGCCCATGCTATGTGACAACTGAACGTCGCCGCCAATACCGGTTACTTTCGGTAAACGGTCAAGCAGCTCTGCCAGGCTGGAGCGTAATTGGGAGATATCGACATTCAGCATGGTCAGCAACGGGCGAATTGTGCTGCCATCCTGATTCAGTAACGCCACCATCAAGTGGGCGGGTTCGATATACTGATGGTCTCGCCCTAAAGCCAGCGATTGTGCATCAGAAATCGCCATTTGAAATTTGCTGGTAAATCGGTCAAGACGCATAAGTCCTCCCAGTATCCATAATAATTTTTCTACTATCAGTTATATGGATACTAGCAGAGAATTTTTCAAGCGTTGCGACTAAGATAAGAGAGGATATATTGGATAAAAAGTCGACGTTTTCACGTCGCTTTTTGAGGAAGTCGAAATAGGCTCAGTCGAGCCAAATCAAAGAGGCCTGACGCCCGGTAACGGGATCACGTCGGTATGAATAAAACCGTTGAGGCTCATTAAAGGTGCAATGCTCACCGCCATACACCTGAGTGACACCGTATGACTGCAAACGCTGGGTTGCTAACAGATAAAGATTTGCCAGCCACTTGTCACCGTAAGCCACAAAGGCCTGTTCGGCATTTGGATCCTGTGCCATAAATTGTTCCCGCACTTCGCCCCCGACTTCAAACGCGGTAGGACCAATCGCCGGCCCTAACCAGGCCATGATTTCAGAAGAGGGTGCTGAGAATTTTGCCAGTGCCGCGTCAATAATTCCGCCAGCTAAACCACGCCAGCCCGCATGTACCGCAGCCACTTGGGTTCCTGCACGATCGCACAGCAGCACGGGTAGACAATCCGCGGTCATAATTGCACAAGCCAGACCGGAACGCTGAGTATAGCTGCCATCGGCATCAGTTACCGCGCTCAGTGGTTTTTCCAGATCGATGACCCGATTACTGTGGATCTGATTCAACCAGGCCGGAGCTAATGATAACTCCAGCTTTTGCTGCAAGAAATCACGATTGCGCTGAACGTGTTCTGCGTTATCCCCGACATGAAGCCCCAGATTAAACCCATCATAAGGTGCAGCACTACAGCCACCCTTGCGAATGGTACTGACTGCTTTTACATTTTTGGGCGCAGGCCAGTCAGGAATAATCCACATCTTAGTACTCGTCGTCCTGATGTGCTTGCTTATCTTTACGCAGGATCTCAGCCATTCCGACGAAATCGCTCGGTAACGGCGCATGCCATTCCATGATTTCCCCTGTTATCGGGTGCGCAAGACGTAGCATACGTGCATGCAGCGCCTGACGATCAAAAGCACGCAGTGCCTGGATCAGTTCCGGCGAAGCATTACGTGGCGGACGCGGACGACCACCATATTGCAGATCACCAACCAATGGGTGAGAAAGATATGCCATATGGACACGGATCTGGTGAGTACGACCAGTTTCGAGACGGATCACGAGACGGGTATGCTCACGGAAATGCTCAGCAACA
Source organism: Photobacterium sp. (assembly GCF_057456235.1). Lineage (NCBI taxonomy): Bacteria > Pseudomonadati > Pseudomonadota > Gammaproteobacteria > Vibrionales > Vibrionaceae > Photobacterium > Photobacterium sp. Next base: position 4,202 of record NZ_JBVCPH010000026.1, read on the forward strand.
CGATAATGGGTGATTGCAGGCTTACCCAATTCATGTACCGCCATACAAGTACGCTTGGTTGAATGGCGACCAATTGGTTTCTCTACCGTGCCGCCGCCCACCATTTTACCAATCGCAATAGCTTCATACTCACGGGTAATCTTGCGTTTTTGCAATGCACGAACCAGACGCGTCTGTGACTGAATCGTCTTGGCAACGACCATCAGGCCCGTCGTGTCTTTATCGAGACGGTGAACAATACCGGCACGAGGCACTTCAGCCAGTGACGGACAATGGAAAAGCAATCCATTTAGCACGGTACCATCAGGAGTACCCGCACCAGGGTGGACAACTAAATCACGCGGCTTGTTGATCACCAGAATATCATCATCTTCATAGACTATGTCCAATGGGATATCTTGTGCGACCCAGCGCTCTTCATCTTCGATATCAGCGTTGACTACCAGTGCTTCGCCACCCATCATTTTTGCGCGAGGCTTCTTGACGATTTCGCCATTGACTGAAACCATGCCATTTAAAATCCACTCTTTAATGCGCGAACGCGAATAATCCGGATATAATTCAGCAATAGTCTGATCAAGGCGCAGACCTAATTGGCTCTCATTTACTGTGTTTGTTAACTCTATTTTCTGTGCCATAACGAACTTTTTCAAAAAGCGTGAGACTAATAGCCATACGCTGCGTAAAATAACCTAATAGTGTCATTGTATCTGTTAACGACTCAGACCGTAATGGATCATACGAATAAATTTTTTATCAAGGAATCTGACGCCGCAATGAAACGCCTGACAATTACGACTCTGCTTGCCGTTGCCCTTCTTTCAGGCTGTTCCAGCACTGAAGAAATTGTGCCTGATGTACCGCCATCAGAACTGTATACAACGGCTCAGCAAGCTTTGCAGAGTGGCAGCTGGACGACTGCCATCGAACGTTTAGAAACACTTGATTCTCGCTACCCTTTCGGTGCGTACTCTGAACAGGTACAACTGGATCTCATTTATGCTTACTACAAAAATGACGATTTAGCCTTAGGCCAAGCAACCATAGATCGTTTTAACCGTTTAAATCCAGCGCACGAAAAAGCTGACTGGGTACTTTATATGCGTGGCCTGACCAACATGGCTCAGGATCGCAGCTTCATGCATGACATATTCAGCATTGATCGCCATGATCGAGATCCTGAACCTGCACGCAAGGCATTCCGTGATTTTAAACGCTTGTTAGATCGTTATCCGGACAGCCCGTATGCCGCGGACTCCAAAGCTCGGATGATTTATCTTAAGAACCGTCTGGCTGACTATGAACTTGCTTCAGCCGACTTTTATATTCGCCGCGAAGCCTGGATTGCGGCCATTAATCGGTGTCAGCAAATTCAGCGTCTATACCCGGATACCAAGGCTGCTCGTCAGTCACTGAAATTAATGCTGACCGCATATGAAGAGCTCGGTTTACAAGAGCCTATCGAGAACACAAAAAAACTGATCGCCTTAAATCCGAACTGATCGGTTAAAAGCACCAAGCATACGTTCTAATAAGCAAACGGCAGCCTGATGGCTGCCGTTTTTATATTCTGTGTACTGAAAATACCACTGCAACCAGCCGTTTCCGCCTGAGGAGGGGTCTCGATGACTTGGTTGAATTTCACCCAAACAATGGCTATTGCTCGAAAAAACGCCCTGGCCAGCACAAGCCGCCAGTGTCGTTCATTTCTTCATACTGCCTTAATCTTCAAGTGTTCGACAAGCACTTTATCTAAACTTTTTTATCACAAATGACGCCCGGTCACAGAATGTTTCGAGTTATTCGTTTAAAAGCCAAAGCGTGAACCAGATCACATTATAACCTCCGTATTTTAGTAACCTGAAGTTAACCCAACAAAGGGTAGCAAAAGAGGAAAGATAATTATGACAGTAGAAATCACCGGTAAAAACATCGATATCACCCCTGCTATCCGTGAGCGTATTGAATTTAAGTTTAAAAAATTAGAAAAGTTTCAGGTACCACTAATCAGCAGACATGCCGTGATTAGTAAAGAGCCAAGCAGAAAATTTAAAATCGAAGCATCCGCCGCCATTCCAGGAGGAAAAATTGTTGCCTCAGCGGAACACGATGATATGTATGGAGCAATTACCGAGCTCCATCAAAAACTAGAACGTCAGCTAAAGAAACAAACGCAAAAGCCAGCAGCTCGCCGCGCCAGCCACAGTGAAAAGCCTGAAGTTGCTGAAGAAGTGGTGGCAGAAGAAGAAGCAGACGTATAACGTCTAAGAGAGGAATAACAAACAGCCCCGCCTGTCGCGGGGCTGTTTACGTTCTAACGTTAATTAATCTTGACAAGCCTAAGCTGGCTGAATAGTGTTGAGTCATATTCACCACATAACTAAGCAATCACTACCATGACAGTCACTCAGCTGTTTTTCTTTAGCTTTTTTTTTATGTCACCTTAACGGGAGGCTTTTCGTTGCGCTAGAAACAAGCTAAAGACGAATAGACGGCCTCCCACAAAGGGGGGCTTTTTTGTATTCGCCATCGGTAAAACAAGATGAGATCAGACAGGGACTTACAATGACAGAGCAACACTATTCACTTGATGATATTCGTAAGAATGTCAGTCGCATTGATAATGAGATTATCAAGCTGTTGGCCGAACGCCGTCAGCTGAGTTTGGAAGTCGCAAAAAGTAAAATAGAAACGGCAAAGCCTGTACGCGATCAGGCCCGGGAGCAAGAGCTGCTACTTCGCCTGATCGAAGCCGGCAATGCCGAACAACTGGACTCACAGTATATTACCCAAATCTTCCACACCATTATTGAAGACTCCGTCCTGTTTCAACAGGCCTATCTGCAAAAGCTCACTAATCCTGACAGTCAGCAGCCCGTCGCCCGGGTCTCTTTCCTCGGCGCCAAGGGCTCCTATTCTCATCTGGCCAGCCGCAATTACTTTAGCCGCAAACAAACTCAACTGAGGGAAATCAGCTGCTCGACATTTCGCGATGTCATCAATGTGGTCGAAACCGGCAATGCCGATTACGGTGTACTACCGATTGAGAACACGAGTTCAGGCTCAATCAATGAAGTTTACGATCTGCTGCAGCACACCAGCCTATCGATTGTGGGGGAAATCACCCAGCCCATTGAACACTGCCTGCTAACAGCGGTTGACACCGATATTGCAAAGATCGACACCCTCTACTCTCATCCGCAACCTCACCAGCAATGCAGCGAATACCTGCACTCAATGGGCAATATTACCCAAGAGTACTGCTCAAGCACGGCTGAGGCGATGAAAAAAGTCGCAGAATTAAAGCTATCGAATGTTGCTGCGATAGGTAATGCATCCAGTGGTGAACTTTATGGCTTAACACCACTGAAGACCAATATTGCCAATCAGCATGAGAACTTTACCCGCTTTATCGTCGTTGCACGTAAACCTGTCGAAGTCACTCCTCTGATCCCAGCTAAAACGACGCTGATTATGTCAACCGCGCAGAAAGCCGGTTCGTTGGTGGAATGTTTATTAGTGCTACGCAACCTCAACATCAATATGACGAAGCTGGAATCACGTCCGGTGATTGGCAATCCTTGGGAAGAAATGTTCTACCTCGATGTCGAAGTGAACCTGAAATCTGAGGTCATGCAGCAGGCGCTGGAAGAGCTGACCCGCTTAACCCGCTTCATCAAAGCACTAGGGTGCTACCCTAGTGAAAATGTCAAACCGACTGAAGTCGCCATCGAGTAATAAGCCGCGAGTTGCTACCAACAAAAAGCGAGAGTCTCAAACACTCTCGCTTTTTGCTGAACAAAGCGTAAGCCGCGATCCCGAGGCAAAATCATTTATTTTCTATGTGTTGAATCGTTCGCCTGTCTGAGCAGCCCCTGGCTTTCAGTCAAAAAATGCTGCGCATAATCCCCGAACCAATGTTCAACCTGGTTAAATGCCTGGGTAAACGCTTCTTTATCCTGGCGCTCCAGCATTTCAATCGCCTCACCAAAACGTTGGTGGAAACGCTTAATCATTGCCAGGTTTTGCGGCGCAGACATAATAATATCGGCATATAACTGGGCATCCTGGGCAAACAAACGCCCGACCATCGCCAACTCCAGACGATAGATTGGCGAACTCAGCGATAACAGCTGTTCAAGTTGCGGATCTTCTTCGGCCAGATGCACGCCATAGACAAATGAAGTGAAGTGGCGCAGAGCCTGAATTAAAGTCATACCCTGATCATGCTCAATCGCACTGATACGATTTAATGTCGCCCCCCAAATCTGAATCTGCTCCAGTAGCCACTGGTAGCTTTCGGGGTGACGGCCATCGCAATAGACAACCACCTGTTTAGCCAGGCTGGCAATATCCGGACCAAACATCGGATGCAGACCAATCACCGGTCCGCGATGCACTTCCAGCATGGCTTGCAGCGGCCCGCTCTTAATGGAAGTCAGATCGGCAAGAATACAGTCATCAGGAAGATGATCTAACTTGGCAATAATTTGTTCCGTGAGGTTGATCGGCACCGACACAACGACCATCCCGGCATCTGCCAGGATGTCATCGGCACGATCCCAATCCTGACTCCCTAATTTGCGAACCTGATAACCAGATAATTCAAATAAACGGCAAAATAGCCCGCCGAGCTGACCATACCCACCCACAACAACAATTGGGCGAAGTTCTGGCTTCAGGCATTTAAAGCCGGAGTCATTCTCACTTGAATAAGACTCTCGCATGGTACGGCGCAGAATATCTTCAATCAGATCGGGGGGAACCCCTTTATGCTCAGCTTCCTGGCGGCGAGAAGCCAGCATCGCCGCTTCACGGTCAGGCGCATAAATAGGCAAACCATGCTTGCTTTTTACATGACCGACTTCTTCTACCAATGCCAGACGACGAGCTAGAAGCTCAACCATCTGCTGATCAACATCATCGATTTGATCTCTTAATTTGCTCAGTTCAGCAACCATGATCTCTACTTATTCCACCTTTATTTAATACCGATTGGCATACCCATACTTGTCACCGCCAGCTCGTCGCTATGTCATTCAAGCGTCTGTCGACAGCGCGCCTGTTTTGATCCAACAGAGCATCACTCTATAAGAGTACTTTCGATGACGATAATGAACGAAGTAGCAGTGAAAGGATCAGTTAACCTTCACAACGTTCCTGCAAGAATGGAACTAACTCCTGGTGAGCATGGCGAAGTAAGGTTTCTGTCGCTTCCCAACTGATACATGCATCGGTGATCGATACCCCGTAAGCCATTTCTTCGCGAGGTAAATCAGCACTCTGGCTGCCTTCGTTTAAGTGACTCTCAATCATCAGACCAATAATCGACTTATTGCCTTCACGGATTTGATGAATCACATCTTCTGCCACAAGTGGCTGACGACGGTAGTCTTTTCTTGAGTTTGCATGACTACAGTCTATCATTAAGGACGGTGAAAGACCTGAAGCAATCATCTCGTTTTCACACTCCGTCACTGAGACTGAATCGTAGTTGGTCTGTTTACCCCCTCGCAAAATGACATGACCGTCTGGATTACCCTGGGTATTGAGTAATGCCACCTGACCTTCACGGTTGATCCCCATAAACCGGTGTCCAGATGCGGCAGCTTGCATTGCATTAATCGCCGTAGCCAGGCTACCGTCTGTACCATTTTTAAAGCCCACTGGCATCGACAGGCCACTTGCCATTTCACGGTGGGTTTGTGATTCCGTGGTTCGGGCACCGATTGCCGCCCAGCTGAACAAATCACCAAGGTATTGCGGACTGATTGGATCGAGCGCTTCGGTTGCCAGAGGAATGCCCATTTCAACGAGATCGATCAGCAGTTGACGCGCAATATGCAAGCCTTCCTCAATTTCAAAAGATCCATCAAGGTGCGGGTCATTGATCAGTCCTTTCCAGCCCACCGTAGTACGCGGTTTTTCAAAATAGACTCGCATCACAATATACAGTTGATCTTTCAGCTCTTCGGACAGCTGCTTTAACTTCATGGCATAACTTTTTGCCGCTTCAATATCATGAATTGAACATGGACCGCAAACCACCAGCACACGGTGATCACGTTTGTGCGTGATGTCGGCAATGGTCTGGCGTGACTGGCGGATAAAGCCCAATGCCTCGTCACTCACTGGCAGTTTATTTTTCAACTGCTGCGGGGTGATCAATACGCGCTCATCTTGAATATGGATGTTATTCAACTGGTCTTTTTGCATGTCGGCTTCCCTGTAATCGTAATTCTGCTAGCAGGTGGTTGCGGCCGACCTGACTACCGTATATTTGAAAAGTAAAACAGGTTTGCCCTGTTATTCTGGCTCAACCATAACAAGGAATTTCTACTCCTTGCAAGTAGGTGTAAAGAAAAAACACCACATGTAAATTTATGTTTACATCAAATTCCGCTTGGGTTATCAACACAAACCCAGATATCCTAGTGACAGAGCTCATCTATCTCACAGATTCATCATGGAACTGATTTTTTCCCTATTACAGCAACTCAGCGTCTACTTGGTCATAGCTTACTTACTAAGTAAAACCCCGTTGTTTATGCCAATTACTACAGTTTCTGGTCGCTTATCGCAGCGATTTTCCTGCTATGTGCTGTTTTCCCTTTTCTGTATTTTAGGCACTTACTTTGGCCTGAACATTGAGGATGCCATTGCCAATACCCGAGCCATTGGCGCCGTCATGGGAGGCTTGCTGGGCGGACCGTTCGTTGGCTTTGCGGTTGGCCTGACCGGCGGGCTACACCGCTACAGCATGGGCGGGTTTACCGACGTTGCCTGTGCCATTTCAACAACCACCGAAGGGGTACTGGGCGGTTTATTACACAGCTACTATGTCCGGCGCGGTCAGGTTGATCAGCTGTATAAACCGTTTGTGGTGTTCACTATTACTTTAGTCGCTGAAATTATTCAGATGTTTATTATTCTGATGGTGGCCGAACCCTATGAGCAGGCGCTGCATCTGGTCAGTGCCATCGCCTTGCCAATGGTTATTGCCAACTCGGTCGGGGCTGCGCTCTTTATGAGTATCATTCGAGATCGTAAAACTATCTACGAAAAATACTCTGCGGCCTTTTCCAGCCTGGCCTTAAAAATTGCCCAGCGTTCGGTAGGTATTCTCAGCCAGGGGTTCAACCAGGAAAACACCAAGCAGATCGCCCGAATTGTCTATGAAGAAACCGGCGTCGGCGCTGTCGCCATCACAGATCGGGATAAGATTCTCGCCTTTATTGGTATCGGTGATGATCACCACCTGCCAGGCACCCCAATCTCTTCAGGTTACACCCGCCGCGCCATTGATAACGGTGAACTGGTCTATGCTGACGGTTATGAGATGCCTTACAGCTGTTCCCTGCATGATAAATGTTCTTTGGGCTCAGCTTTGGTGATCCCCTTAATGGGTGGCAACAACGATGTGCTGGGCACGATTAAACTCTATGAGCCTAAGCGTAAACTATTTTCGACCGTCAATATGACACTCGGTGAAGGGATTGCAAAACTACTTTCTAATCAAATACTAACGGGGCGTTATATTCAACAGCAAACCCTGCTGACGCAAGCAGAATTACGCCTGCTGCAAGCGCAGGTGAACCCGCACTTCTTGTTCAATGCGCTCAATACCATTAACGCCGTAATACGCCGGGATCCGGATAAAGCCCGAGAACTGATCCAGCACCTGTCTCAGTTTTTCCGGCGTAATTTAAAACAGAACATCGAAACCGTTACCATAGAAGAAGAGCTGCACCATGTTCACTCCTATTTAGAAATTGAACTGGCACGTTTTTCTGACCGCCTTGATGTTCAAATCGATGTTGAGCCAGGATTATTAGCAATCCAGGTACCGACCTTTACGCTTCAGCCTCTGGTTGAAAATGCCATTAAACACGGCACCTCGTCACTGCTGGAAAATGGTAAAATTATTATTCGGGGCTATTTACAGAACGGACAGATCATTTTAACCGTGGAAGACAATGCCGGTAACTACCGTTCAGGCAGCGAAGAAATCGGGCTGGGAATGAAAATTGTCGATAAGCGTCTGAAAAATATGTTTGGTGAGCAATACGGCCTGACCATGAACTGCCAGAAGAATGCGTGGACTCAGGCTATCATTACGCTGCCGGCAGATAAAGCACTGCCAGCAGAAGAGACGAGACCCACAGCAAGCAGCACCGGACCAATAGATAATGGATAATCGACATAACAATGGGAAAAATAGCATGATTAAGGCATTAGTCATTGATGATGAACGGTATGCGCGAGAAGAGTTAATCGATTTGCTGCATGATACTGGCGACATTGAGGTTATCGGCCATTGCAACAACGCCATTGAAGGGCTTAAAAAAATCAATGCACTGAAACCCGATGTGATTTTTCTCGATATTCAAATGCCGCAAATTACCGGAATTGAAATGCTCAGCATGCTCGATCCAGAAACCATGCCGAAGGTAGTTTTTGTCACCGCCTACGATGAATATGCCCTCAAAGCCTTCGAAGACAATGCCTTCGATTATCTGCTCAAGCCGATTGAAGTGGCCCGTTTAAGCAAAACCATTCATCGGTTAAAGCGAGAATGTGAAACCAAAGATTACTCACCTTTGGTGACGGAAATGCTGGAGCTGATCCCCTGCACGGGCCATAACCGTATTTTGCTGCTCCGCCCTGCTGAAATTGAACTTGCTTTTTCAGATCTGTCTGGAGTCCATATTGTCAGTACTGAAACCACGGCAACAACCCAACTGACCTTGAAGGTATTAGAAGAAAAAACCCCGTTGATCCGTTGCCATCGCCAGTACCTGATCCACCCGCAGGCGATCCGAGAGATTAAATTGCTGGAAAATGGACTGGCAGAAATTACCACCTTGCATGGCCATCAGGTTCCTGTCAGTCGCCGCTACCTAAAAGAACTCAAAGATCGTTATGGATTAAGCTAACCAGCCTACAAAAATATTAAATGGTTGATTATAAGTGTTTTTTTGTTTTTCCTTGTTCTATTTCACTGGTAAGAAATCTGAATGTTAGCTGACTGAGCAAAACCGCTTAATAGCGCTACCGACCACTCACCCCGTCATATAACCGCTCACTATTTTACCCCGTGCATCTGTGCCCGGGCGCTTTAATATGGCAGCTGTAAACAAATCCAAAACATCACAGCGAGATAATATTATGACTTGGTTCTTACTCTGCGTCGCTGCACTGGTAGGTGGTTACTTTATCTACGGTGCTTTTATTGAAAAAGTATTTGGTATAAATGAAAAACGCCAGACACCGGCTTACAGCAAGCAAGACGGCGTTGACTACGTGCCAATGTCAAATAAAAAAGTTTATCTGGTACAGCTGCTCAATATTGCCGGTGTCGGGCCAATCTTCGGGCCAATCATGGGTGCGTTATACGGTCCGGCCGCAATGCTATGGATTGTTTTAGGTTGCATCTTTGCCGGCGCGGTACATGATTACTTCTCGGGCATGCTATCAATACGCAACGGTGGCGCTTCAGTACCTACCATTACCGGTCGCTATCTGGGCAACGGTGCAAAACACTTTATGAATATTTTTGCTATCGTACTGTTGCTATTGGTCGGTGTGGTCTTTGTATCAGCACCGGCGGGCATGATCACGAACCTGGTTAACGAACAGACCGGTATGGGTCTGTCGATGACAACCATGGTGGTAATTATCTTTGCTTACTACATCATTGCAACGATTGTACCGGTTGATAAAATCATTGGCCGCTTCTACCCATTGTTCGGCGCCCTGTTAATTTTCATGTCTGTTGGCCTGATCACCGCTATCGCCTTCTCCAGCGAACACACGCTGCTTGGTGACTACGAGATGAGCCAGATGTTCACCAACATGAACCCGAATGACCTGCCACTATGGCCTGCCCTGTTTATCACTATCGCTTGCGGTGCTATTTCGGGTTTCCACGCAACTCAGTCTCCACTGATGGCACGTTGCATGCAAAATGAGAAGAACGGTCGTTTTGTTTTTTACGGCGCAATGATTGGTGAAGGTGTTATCGCGCTGATCTGGTGTGCTCTGGCCCTGTCTTTCTTCGGCTCTGTAGAAGCACTGTCTGAAGCCGTTGCCAATGGTGGTCCGGGCAGCGTGGTTTACAATTCATCTATCGGTCTGCTCGGCGTCTTTGGCGGTGTCATTGCTTTCCTTGGTGTGGTTATCCTGCCTATCACCTCGGGCGACACCGCGTTCCGCTCAAGCCGTCTTATCCTGGCTGAATACTTCAACATGGAACAGAAATCGCTGCGTAACCGCCTGCTAATGGCACTGCCCCTGTTTGTGCTCGGCGGTATCCTGACTCAGGTTGATTTCGGCATTATCTGGCGCTATTTCGGTTTTGCTAACCAGTCTACGGCGGTCATGATGCTTTGGACGGCTTCTGCTTACCTGCTGCGCCACAACAAGCTGCACTGGGTAGCTACCGTACCGGCATTGTTCATGACCACGGTATGTATCACCTTTATACTGAACAACAGCCAGCTGGGTTTCGGCCTGCCGATGGTGGTTTCAACCGTTACCGGCGTTATTGCAGCCCTGGCTATCATGGCACTGGTGATTAAGAAATCGAAAGGCAAAGGTGATATAGATATTACCGATGAAGATGAAACCAAAGGCAAGCTGGAAACAGCATAACCGCTCTTATTCCTAACCGTTGTCGATTTGTTTGAACCAGTCCTTCGGGGCTGGTTTTTTATTGCCAAGGGCGGCCCTGTTTCGCTGACGTTTGAACTGGGGTTCTGGGGTTCTGGGGTTCTGGGGTTCTGGGGTTCTGGGGTTCTGATTTTGCGGCTTTAAGATGTCGAATGTTATCGCTATTTCAGGGCCTTATTTTTCCGGGGTTCAAGACCGTTTTCATTACCATAAAAAAAGCCCACCTTTCGGTGGGCTTTCTCAATAAACGTCATACGTTTAAGATTACTTGCGAACAAGTTTCTCTTTGATACGTGCTGCTTTACCAGAACGCTCACGTAGGTAGTACAGTTTGGCACGACGTACTAGACCACGACGCTTAACAGTAATGCTTTCAACGATTGGAGAGTGAGTTTGGAACGCACGCTCAACGCCTTCGCCGTTCGAGATCTTACGAACAGTGAATGCAGAATGTAGACCACGGTTACGCTTAGCGATAACCACGCCTTCGAACGCCTGTAGACGCTCACGGTCACCTTCTTTTACTTTAACCTGAACGACAACAGTGTCACCAGGTGCAAAAGTTGGTAGGTCTTGTTTAAGTTGCTCGTCTTCGAGCTGCTTGATGATGTTACTCATTGGTATACCCTAGAATAAACTGATACTAAATTAATTAATTGCTTGCTTTATATTCGCGAATAAATTCCGCGAGCAAGAATTCCTGATCGTCAGTCAGAGCTAGGTTTTCCAGGAGCTCTGGTCTTCTAAGCCAAGTACGGCCTAACGATTGTTTTAATCGCCAGCGACTAATATCCTTATGGTTACCTGACATCAGTACCTTAGGTACTTCCTGCCCGTCTAACACATCCGGACGCGTGTAATGTGGACAATCTAACAAACCATTTGCAAAAGAATCTTCTTCTGCCGACGCGAAGTCACCCAGTACGCCCGGTACAAACCGAACGACTGCATCAACTAATGTCATGGCTGGCAATTCGCCCCCAGTCAGCACAAAATCCCCAATAGACCATTCTTCGTCTACCTCTTGCTGGATAATGCGCTCATCTACCCCTTCATAACGGCCACAAATAAGAATCAGGTTCTCATTTTGTGCCAGTTCCTCAACGCCCGCTTGATCAAGCTTACGGCCCTGAGGTGAAAGATAAATCACTTTAGCCTTACCTTTAGCGGACTGCTTGGCAGTATGAATGGCATCGCGCAAGGGCTGCACCATCATTAACATACCGGGTCCGCCACCGTATGGACGATCGTCTACCGTACGGTGTTTGTCGTGCGTAAAATCACGAGGATTCCACGTTTCGACAGATAAAAGGCCTTTTTTTACCGCCTGACCTGTTACCCCAAAATTGGTAATGGCACCGAACATTTCGGGAAAAAGGCTGATCACACCAACCCACATGTGTTCGCTCGCTATATTACCAGAGGTTAAAATCCAGGATCCCAGTCAACTTCGATCCGCTGAGCAGTGCGATCAATCGACTTGATGACCTGCTCATCGAGGAACGGAATTAATCGTTCCTTTTGTCCAAAAGCATCTTTCAGGTTAGCTTTCACTACCAATACATCGTTTGACCCTGTTTCCAGGACGTCTGTTACTTTACCCAGGTCGTAACCTTCGGTAGTGAAAACAGACATACCAAACAATTCGCGCCAGTAGAATTCTTCATCTGACAACGCTGGCAGTTGATCAGCATGTACAGCGACCTCAGCGTTAGTGAACAGCTGTGCATCCTCGCGGATGTCCAGGCCCTCTAACTTAGCCACCATGCCCTGACCGTGCTTTTTCCAGGATTCAATCTGGATTGGCTTCCATTCACCCTTTACTTTAATAAGCCAAGGTTGATAGGAGAAAATACTTTCAGACTGTTCAGTGTAGGAAAAAACCTTGAGCCAACCCTTGATACCGTAGGTGGCACCCAGTTTACCGACAACAACTAAGTCTTGGTTCTGTGAGCTCATAGTTCTCTATCTCTACCTGATATAGCTAATTAAGCTGCTTTAGAAGCGTCTTTGATTAGCTTAGCTGCGCGGTCAGACACAGTTGCGCCCTGACCAACCCAGTGATTTACACGGTCTAGGTCTAGACGCAGACGCTCTTCCTGACCCTTAGCTAGCGGGTTGAAGAAACCGATTTTTTCGATGTTACGACCGTCGCGTGCGCAACGAGAATCAGCAACAACGATTTGGTAAAATGGACGCTTCTTAGCGCCGTGACGTGCCAAACGAATGGTAACCATATCGTCCTCTTTAGTTTTGCATTACTGTAAATAAAATCGGCCCCGTCTCAAAAAAACGGGGCCCGTGCCAAAAAATAAAGCCTCGGAATTTTACTCTTTGGGCGGGCGAATGCAACAGCTTTAGCTACTTTTTCACCAGCCAAATAAAAATAAAAGATCAAATCCGATAAAAATGAACAACTTAGCGCCCAGGGAACATCCCACCGCCCGGCATCATTCCCTTCATATTACGCATCATGTTCTTCATTCCACCCTTTTGCATTTTCTTCATCATCTTTTGCATCTGGGTAAATTGTTTCAGCAGGCGGTTAACGTCTTGCACCTGGGTGCCTGATCCCGTCGCTATACGCTTCTTACGTGAGCCCTTAATAATATCAGGACGCGCACGCTCGCCTTTGGTCATGGAGTTAATAATAGCTTCCATTTGCAGGAACATCCGGTCATCTACCTGATCTTTTACATTTTCAGGTAGCTGAGACATGCCGGGCAATTTATCCATCATGCCCATCATGCCGCCCATGTTCTTCATCTGCTGAAGCTGGCCGCGGAAGTCTTCAAGATCAAACCCTTTCTTCTCTTTAAACTTCTTAGCAAGCTCTTCAGCTTTACTCTTATCTACATTACGTTCTAGATCTTCGATAAGTGACAGTACGTCACCCATACCCAAGATACGTGATGCAACACGGTTCGGGTGGAACGGTTCTAGTGCATCCGTTTTTTCACCGACACCCAGAAATTTAATTGGCTTACCGGTAATATGGCGAACAGATAATGCTGCACCACCACGGGCATCACCATCCACCTTGGTCAGGATCACACCGGTTAGTGGCAGCGCGTCGTTAAAGGCTTTCGCGGTATTGGCTGCATCCTGACCGGTCATGGCATCAACCACAAACAGTGTTTCAACTGGATTTGCCGCCGCGTGGACGTCTTTGATCTCGTCCATCATGACGTCATCAACATGCAGACGACCTGCAGTATCGACAATAACAACGTCGTAGAACTTCAGTTTACCGTGACCCACTGCCGCGGTAACGATATCAACCGGCTTTTGATCGGCTGAAGACGGGAAGAAATCGATACCGACTTCACTTGCCAGTGTTTCTAGCTGTTTAATCGCCGCCGGGCGGTAGACATCAGCAGAAACAACCAGAACCTTTTTCTTCTCACGCTCTTTAAGTACTTTACCTAACTTACCGACACTAGTGGTTTTACCCGCGCCTTGCAGACCGGCCATCAAGATAACGGCTGGCGGCTGACAAGCGAGGTTCAGCGCTTCATTGGACTCCCCCATAACCATTTCAAGCTCAGCCTGAACGATTTTGATGAATTCCTGACCCGGAGTCAGACTTTTGGAGACTTCCGTGCCGACAGCGCGCTCTTTTACGCGCTTGACGAATTCTCTTACAACCGGAAGCGCAACATCGGCTTCGAGTAACGCCATGCGTACTTCACGCAGCGTATCTTTGATGTTGTCGTCCGTTAGGCGACCACGGCCGCTGACATTCTTAAGCGTTCGCGATAAACGCTCCGTTAAATTTTCGAACATGTGCTACTCGCTCGTTACGCAACTAATATTAGTACGACTTCACATAGATTATATGTGGGTGATATGACTAGTATACCGCAATCCTGCATCCGCTTTCATGTATAGATAGCGACTCTTGTTTGAGCAGGGTATAATTACGTCTTCTAACCATCTTAACTAGTTACCAGTTTACTATGGATATGTTGATTGCCTTAATGGCTGCTTGTTTTTATTTTCTCGCTTTAGGTCTGGTTGTTCCAGGCTTAACCAATAGTAATGGTATTAAAATCAAGCCGGTCTTTTTTTCAGCCCTTGCGGCGATAGCGTTACATATTCTGCTGTTAAAAGATTTAATGCTGGGTGGCCCGGGCCAGAACCTGAGCATACTCAATGTCGCGTCGCTGATCAGCCTGATCATCTCAACGTTAACGACATTTGCGATGTTACGTATGCGCGTATGGTTTCTTCTCCCGATTATATATAGCTTTGCCGCAATAAACTTATCAGCAGCGACGCTGTTACCTGGTGCCTTTATTACCCATTTAGAAGCCCAGCCGCAAGTCTTGCTGCATATTTCTCTGGCCTTGTTCTCATATTCGACTTTAATGATCGCCACCTTATATGCCATTCAACTCGCTTGGTTAGATCATAAATTAAAAACAAAAAAAAGCCTGCAGATTAATCCGAACATTCCTCCTTTAATGATGGTCGAAAGACAGCTTTTCAAGATCATTCTGGTAGGCAATACATTACTAACGGTGACCTTGATAACTGGCTTGATCTTTATTCAGGACATGCTGGCGCAGGGGAAAACCCATAAAGCGGTGTTGTCACTGCTGGCCTGGGGAGTCTACAGTACTTTACTTTGGGGCCACTACCATCGCGGCTGGCGCGGCCGCAGGGTTGTCTGGTTCAGCATGGTAGGGGCTTTTTTACTCACCCTTGCTTACTTTGGCAGCCGTTTTGTTAAAGAGATCATTATCGGCGGATAAAAACACCTCGTTGCAACTAACTTCTCATTGACACTTATACTCAAATGAGTACAACTATATTTTAACAAACACGTTAAGGAACTAGATTTTTGGACGACATATCCACGGGAGTATTATTCTCCCTTCTGATATTACTACTCGTCATTTCCGGATATTTCTCCGGTTCTGAAACCGGCATGATGTCCCTCAACCGCTATAAGCTGCGGCACCTCGCAAATCAAGGCCACCGCGGGGCCAAGCGGGTAGAAAAATTGCTGTCTCGCCCCGACCGTCTCATCGGCCTTATCTTGATCGGAAATAACCTGGTCAACATTCTCGCTTCTGCTATTGCCACGATTATTGGTATGCGCCTTTATGGTGATTTCGGTGTGGCCATTGCGACTGGTGCCTTAACCCTGGTGGTACTCGTTTTTGCTGAAGTGACCCCGAAAACGCTTGCCGCGATTTACCCCGAGCGTGTCTCTTATGCCAGCAGTATTATCCTCAATATTCTGATGAAACTGCTTTACCCGTTAGTGTGGTTCGTCAACGGCATTACCAATAGCTTCATGCTGTTAATGGGGTTAAATGTCGGCAATATGAATGATTCGAAGCTTAGTTCTGAAGAGTTACGTACCGTTGTGGACGAAGCGGGTGGCCTTATCCCTCGCCGCCACCAGGATATGTTGCTGTCTATTTTAGATTTGGAAAACGTCACCGTCGAAGATCTGATGATCCCGCGCAGTGAGATTGCGGCCATCAATATTAATGACGACTGGAAATCCATCACTCGACAGCTGATCCATTCTTCCCATGGGCGCATTGTACTGTATCGCGATACTATCGATGAAGTGGTCGGTATGCTGCGTGTTCGTGAAGCCTATCGCCTGATGATGGAAAAAAACGAATTCAGTAAAGCCAACCTGCTTCGGGCTGCGGATGAAGTCTATTTCATTCCTGAAGGCACGCCACTGAACATCCAGCTATTAAAATTCCAACGAAATAAAGAACGTATTGGTCTGATTGTTGATGAGTACGGCGACATCCAGGGGCTGATCACCTTAGAAGATATTCTGGAAGAAATTGTCGGCGAATTTACGACCTCGATTTCTCCGACCCTGGCCGACGAAATTACCCCACAGGCAGATGGCAGCTTGCTGATTGAAGGTAGCGCCAATATCCGCGATCTGAATAAGAGCCTGAACTGGGATCTTCCGACTGATGGCCCGCGTACCCTCAATGGTTTGATCTTGGAGCATTTAGAAGATATTCCTGATAGCCAGATCAGCATTAAACTCTCCGGTCGCCAAATGAAAATTATGGAAGTCTCAGAAAATATGATCAAACTGGTCAAAGTGCTTCCAACCCAGTTGAAGAAAACAGGATGAGTGGCTGAACCGATTTCAGCATGAATATATCTATAAGCAGAAAGCCGGCAATCAATGCCGGCTTTCTTGTCTTATTCTGCGCCCTTTAGCGGCTATACCAACGGGAATTACTTAACACTAAGATCGTGTAGCATCGACTCCGGTAATGCCAATTCATCGTTTTTATTGACATCAATCCCCTGTGCCAGAATGTTTTTGGCAATCGCTTTCGCCTCATCCAGCGAGTGCATACCATAAGTCCCACACTGATACTCGTTCAGTTCCGGGATCTGCTCCTGCGATTCAACCTTCAGTATATCTTCCATTGCCGCCCGCCAGCTCGCCGCGACATCCTGTTCACTGGGCGTACCGATCAGACTCATATAGAAACCGGTGCGGCACCCCATAGGGGAGATATCAATGATTTCTACCTGGTCGGAATTGAGGTGGTTACGCATGAAGCCGGCATACAGGTGTTCGAGCGTGTGAATCCCCCGCTCAGTCAAAATATCTTTATTAGGGCGGCAGAAACGTAAATCAAAAACGGTGATGGTATCGCCTTTCGGCGTCTGCATCGTTTTCGCCACGCGTACCGCAGGTGCATGCATCCGTGTGTGATCGACGGTAAAACTATCTAATAACGGCATTACTTCCTTCTCCTTTGCCCATGAGTTTCTCTCACGTTACCCATACCCGTTATTTTTAAGTATGGCGCTAATGTCCATTTCGGCAATGACGGCCTGCGTATTAAAATGGCCACCAGCTACGATTATCATCCAGCTCCTGTCGGCATTGCTTCAATTGCCAACCATAATTTTTTGCCTGTTGCTCCACCTTACGAGAGACTCTTATCAGCGTCGGCTTACTCTTATAGGTGCCTCGTTGATAGCCTCCTCGTCCTTCGTGGTAAGCAAGATACTGACCATTGGCATCCCATTTAGATACCCCTAGCTGACGCTGAGTTTCATGGGTATACCACCCTACAAACATCAGCGAATCACCAAAATCGGTTCGGGAGCCACCGTTTCCGGTCGCTTTTTGGTAGTCTTCCCAGGCCGGATCCTGTGCCTGAGCATAACCATAAGCGCTGCTGATCCGGCCCCAGGGAATAAAACCGAGTAGATAGTCTTTGGGAGGACGGGCATCATGTCGAAAACTACTTTCTTGTTTGACAAAAGCCATCGCAATATTAATCGGCGTGCCCCACTCCTGCTGCATATCGACGGCATCTTGGTACCAATCAGGGTTTTCACGAAAAATATTGCAAACGTTCGACTGATCTTTCGGCGGTGGGGTCGCACAACCGCTTAGCACCAACAGCAAACCGGAAAGCATCACTACGCGCGCAGCTAAAAACATATTTTCACTCAATGGAATAGGTACCAAAATGATTTCAATGTAATAACCACTATTTATCAGCTATCTAATTTATCTTCAAACGGCCGGTAAAACGCTTAGTCGCACACATTCTGTGTCAAATGCACTCGAAAGAACCTGTCATTCCTTCGCATATTTTTCTTGATGTGAACGGGCTTGTATTACTCTGAATCGTGCCTCTAGAGGTAACTTAGGTATCTCGCACCTGAATAAAAGACGGGCAGTTATTATGTCGTTATCCCTGCGAAATAGTTTCGGGCAGCAAGACTGCTGCCCACTTTTTTCTCGGTTGACCTTACGCAAAAATCCCTGTCAAATCAGCCTATATTTATGACAAAAACGATAGAAGCCTACCTCTGTCACAATTTATACTGATTAGCTCGCCGCTATTTCAAATCGGCAAAGTAATCCTCTAAATACGCATCGAATGACTTGTTATCACTTTGCTCAATGAGCTGCTGTTTTTTAACGGACGCCTGAACTTCCTGTTCAAACTCGTTCTTGCTATAAAAAGCAAACTCTCTGCTCTTGAGTTCATCGGCATGCAGCAACGCCAATTTTTTACCGACGGCGCCAATGCCTTCATGCTGCTTGATTTGTGCCAGTAACTGCGCAGATATCGTCAGCTCAGGATGAATAATCCACTCTTTCAAACGCTGATACGTCTGCTGGTAGTTATCATTACCCGCCGCATCATCCATCGCCTTGGCAACAGCTTCCAGCTCAGCAAATACGCGTAATCCCCAGTCTTTAGCCAACAGACGTTCACCATTACAGCCAATTTTCAGCATTAGATCAGGATTGCGGCCATCAAGGACGACACGATTCCAGTTATCCCGCCAGCAAGCCAGCTCTGCGTCATCCATTTCAGCGGAGGGTGACAACACCGCCCAGGTCAGGAACATATCAAGGAAGCGGACCTGATCTTCTGTAATACCTATCGGGCTGAACGGGTTAACATCCAATGAGCGTACTTCGATATATTCAACCCCCCCGCGGCTAAGGGCTTCTGATGGTTTTTCACCATTTTTTGCCACACGTTTCGGACGAATGGGGGCATACAGCTCATTTTCGATCTGCAGGACATTACTATTCAGCTGGCGGTACTCACCGTCAACTTTCACGCCGATATTGGCATAATCATCGGATGGAGTGCGAATAGCCTGATTCAGACCGTCAAGGTATTGCTCCAGGCTGTTAAAACCGATTTTCAGCGCACTTTGTGCATTATTGGTATAGCCCAGATCACTTAACCGTAGCGCGGTTGCATTCGGCAAATAATAAGTGCCGTTACCCAGTTTTTCAAAATCTGATGGCGAGCCGTGCTCCTTCAGGAATGACCCGCACAGCGCCGGTGATGCGCCGAAAAGATAAGGGATCAGCCAGCCAAAACGGTAATAGTTACGGATCAGGCCAAAATAAGCATCTGAAACCGAATCCTGACGCGCTTGTACGCTTTGCTCGCCAAACAGCTGCTGCCAGAATGAGTCAGGAAACGAAAAGTTGAAATGCACACCTGAAATCACCTGCATGACACTACCATAACGGCGTTTCAGGCCTTCACGGTAGAGGGTTTTCATTCGCCCGGTATTCGAGCTGCCGTATTGCGCCAGAGTAATATCATCTTCACTACCGACAAAACAGGGCATTGACATTGGCCACAGGCGCTCATCCCCCATCTGGCTGTAGGTAAACTGGTGAATATCACTTAACTGGGTCAATAAGTGATCTATATCTTGCGAGACCGGAGTAATAAACTCTAACAGTGATTCGGCAAAATCGGTGGTGATCCATTTATTGGTTAGTGCTGATCCCAAACCGGCAGGATGGGGTTGAGCTGACAAATCACCTTGAGTCGTAATACGTAGCGCTTCCCGCTCCAGGCCACGGCCAATCTGAGTTAATGCATCAGAATTTGCGGAAATTTGCTGTAACCTTTGTGAAAAATCCATCAAGGTCATTCTCGTTAATTATCGTAATTTGGAAAATAGGGTAATCATTATTATTAATGATTACCATAATTTTTATAGTGAAACACTTTTACCATCTGTAAACAAATAACCCTTTAAAATAAAGGGAAAAAGCCGACGTTATAGCAACGTCGACAAACAGCATGGCAGGATCCGCAAGATTACATCTGCGGCTGAATCGTTTTGACTGGAATGCCCAGTGTTTCAAATTGCGGTCGCAATGATTTGACATCACCCACGACAATGATCTGGTAATCATCCGGATTAAACCATTTCTCGGCCAGCTCATTGAGTCGTTCTTGGCTGATAGAAGCAACGATTTCGTTACGCTGTTCAACGAAATTTTCCGGTAGCGAATAAGTCAGGATCTGACCTAACAGTTGCGCCTTCTTTCCCGGGGTTTCATAGTTAAGCGCATCTTTCTGACCGACAGCCAGACGCATAAAGTTCACTTCTTCATCCGTTATCCCGTCGGTACTGATTTTCTTTAATTCAGCCAGAAACTCTTTTAATGATGCTAAGCTGGCATCTGCACGTACCTGGGCGTAGTACACCGACAAGCCCACTTCTTTGCCCCCGGTCTGGTAGCCTCCAGCCCCATAGGTATAACCCTTATCTTCACGAAGGTTCAGGTTGATACGGCTGTTGAAATTACCCGCCAGGTTAAAGTTAGCCAGCTGAGTTTCGTACAACTCACCAGTTGCATCATACGGCAGTCCCTGGCGAGCCAGACGGATCACCGTTTGCGGTGCACCCGGCTTGTCAACCATCCAAATCGCCTGCTTCGCCTGCGCAGGAATGGCCTGCGGACTAAAGACCGGTTCCGGGCGGCCTTGCCATGCTGCCAGGAAGCCTAACTGTTGGCTCAGCTGAGACTCAGCCACATCCCCCACGACCACCACATCCGTTCCATTCGGGGTATAGTAGCGGGCATAAAAGCGCTTAACATCCTCTAAGGTGATACTCGCCAGTGAGGCTTTGGTTCCTTCCGGCGGACGGCTGAACGGCGTGCCGCCAAACAGCACTTCTCGTGTTGCCTGGCTCGCTAACCACTCCGGACGCTGATGTTCATACACCACCCCCTCGATGGCCTGCGCTTTCAAGCGTTCGAAGTCTGCCGGGTTAAACGCGGGCTGGAATAAACGCTCTTCCATGATGGCCAGTGTCTGAGACAGGTTCTTCTCTAATGATGTCACCGACACCGTTGTGCTGTACAAACCGGTACTAAAACTGACCGTACTGCCTAACATATCCAGCCGTGAAGATAACTCTTCGGCAGTTGAACGCTGGGTCGCTTCCCCCATCATCGCCGCTGTCAGCTGGGCTAACCCGGTTTTGCCTTCAAGTTCAAAACGGCGTCCGGCAGGGATCACTAACTGCAGCTCTACCGTTGGCGTTTCAATATATTTGGTTCCCAGTACATTGATTCCGTTATCCAGTTCAAACTGATACAAGCGCGGCATCACTGCCTCAACCGGCTGAGAAAGCGGTGGCATCACTGACCGGTCAAAATGCTCAACCGACTTTCTCAGTGCGAGCTGATCATCGGTGACTTTCTGATATTCAGGAATAACACGTGGCAGCGGGGTATAGTTCGGCTTCGCCGCGGCCAGTGCTGTTTTACCTTTAGGCACCACACTTAACGTAACGTTCGGGTTGCCGTTCAGGTACAGCATATATGCCGCTTCAATGCTGTCAGTGGTGACATCACGCAGCCGCTGCAGTTCAACACCTAGATGGTTAGGGTTACCATAGAAAGTCTCATAGGCGGCTAGTTGCGACACTTTGCCGCTCACACTCTGCAAACCGAAAATCGCATTGGCTTCTACCATGCCTTTCAGTTCACTCAGCTCTTTTTCATTGACTCCTCGCAGCTCAAGACCATCAAGGATCGAGACAACTTTGCTGTGCACATCTTTTAAGTTGCCTTTGCTGCCACTTTGACCTATCGCATAAACGTACATGGTACAGCTAAGCTCGGCACAATCGTGGTAGGCCCCCGCGTCAACGACATCACCGGTTTTGACCAGATCCTGGTACAGCAGGCTGTTCTTCCCCCCGCCGATCACTTTCGCCAGCATATCCAGCGATGCTTCATCTTCCGCGCCGTTATATGAGGTTGGCCACGCCATCATCAGCATGGGCTGCTGTACTTTATCTTCCAGTGTCAGGTAGCGAGTCGCATTCAACGTGACGGGATATTTCGCCGCATTGATCACTTCAGGGCCACGGGGAATCGAGCCAAAATACTTTTTCACCCACTCCAGCGTCTGCGCTTTATCGATATCGCCGCCGATCGTGAGCGTGGCATTGTTCGGGCCGTACCAACGCAAGAAGAACGCCTTGAGATCATTAACATCCACGCGATCTAAATCTTCGACATAACCAATTGTCTGCCAGGAATATGGGTGGGATTGAGGGTATAGGGCTTCGCCAATGCGCTCGTAGACCAGACCATAAGGACGATTTTCATAGCGCTGGGCTCGTTCATTCTTTACCGTTGAGCGCTGGATCTCGAATTTACGCTGTGAAACCGCCCCAAGTAAAAATCCCATCCGGTCTGATTCTAACCACAGCATTTTCTCCAGCTGGTTCGCCGGTACGGTTTCAAAATAATTGGTACGATCCCGGTTTGTGGTTCCGTTTAAGGTTCCGCCTGCTTCAGTGATCAGACGAAAGTGTTCCTGATCACCGACATGCTCTGATCCCTGAAACATCATATGTTCAAAGAAATGCGCAAAACCGGATTTGCCTTGTTCTTCGCGGGCAGAGCCGACGTGGTACGTCATATCGACATGCACTAATGGATCAGATCTATCTTCATGAAGAACCACGGTTAGCCCGTTAGCAAGTGTGTATTTACTGTAGGGAATAACAGTCTCACCGTGCTCGGCTGTTACTTGTTCAACGAAAGTGATGCCCTCAGGCAGCACGGGAGCATCTTTGCTTTGCCCCATCAGACCGCTACAGCCAACTATCGACAGCAGGGTGACACTTAGAATCCACTTTTGCACTTACGCATTCCTTATAATAAACCTTGAACCACCATGGCCAGCACACCGTAGCGCAAAGCTTTACCAATCATGATGATAAATAAACTCAACCACTGATGCATCCGCAGCCATCCTGCGGCTAAACATAGCGGGTCCCCGATGACAGGCAACCAGCTTAAGAAGAGGGTCCAGTAACCATATTTTTTCAGCCATTCTATCGCTTTATGACCATGTTTTAGCTCAGAAGTTTTATCGGGTAACAACCGTCCTAACCAATAGTTGGTCATTCCGCCAAGGGTGTTGCCCAGCGTCGCCACCCCAACAACCAGCCATACCACATTGTTCCCTAGTTTCAACGTTGCGATCAGGTTCGCTTCTGAAGCGCCCGGCAATAAGGTGGCACTCAAAAAACCGGTGGTGAACAGCATCAATAGCGCTGACTCGCCATTTAACAAATCTAGCATTTTTATTTTCTTACATTAGAGGCTGTTTATCTTTACCACAACCGTTACTGGGCACCCGTCGATAGAACAATTTTCCCGCGCGTCCGGCCACTTTCAATCTGCTGATGCGCACGGGCTCCCTCAGACAAAGGGAATTGTGCCGCAATATGTAAGTGCAGCTCCCCCTGCGCCAGCATTTTGAGCATTGCATCATTTTGCGCAACATTGGGGGCCACGAGCATTCCTGCAGCCTGCAAGCCAAGTTGCTGCGCTTGCTGGCAAACCCGCTCTGCTGTGAGCGTCGGTATTGTCACCACCCGGCCACCGGCTTTAACACACTTCAACGCAGCACAACCCACCTCTCCCCCCATCAAATCAATCAGTACATCGACCGGCTTAATCTGTTGCTCAAGATTCCCTTGCTGATAATCAATCGCGGTAGCACCCAAGTCTGAGACAAATTCCACATTTGCCGCCGAACAGCTTGCTACAACCTCCGCGCCTTTTGCGACCGCCAGCTGAATTGCGATATGTCCGACTCCGCCGGCGCCAGCCAGAATGAGGACCCGATCACTGACAGTAACTTTCGCTTTATCTAATGCCTGCCAGGCCGTTTGTCCCGCCAGAGGCAATGCTGCTGCCTGCACAAGCTCAATTTTCGCCGGCACTTTACTCAATGATTCGGCATCGACGACCACATACTCGCTGTAACCGCCGCCCTGAAGAGGAAAGCCAATAAACCCGGCAACCCGTTCACCGACAACCAGCGATTTAACATTATTGCCGACTTCAACAATCTTACCGGCAATGTCATAGCCCGGCACCCAGGGCAGGTTATCTTTGTTCTGCTGAGCGGCCCAGCCTAGCCCGGCCCGGGTTTTGGCATCGATCGGATTAACGCTGGCATAAACGACCTTCACCAGCACCTGATCAGCAGTCAGCGATGGCGTAGAAGCGGTTTGCAAGCTGAGCACCGAGGGGTCGCCAAACTGAGTGATCGCTAGTTGCTGATAGGGTTTCATTTATATTCCTTCTCGTTATAAGTCTCGTTCATCGTAAGACAATAGCTAACAATAGCAATAAAAAAAACGGGTAGCACCTTGCTACCCGTTTCTATTTGTTTCTAAGTACTGTAGTCAGCGCTAAGTTTAGCCAACCAACGCCAGCAAGATACCGGCCGCTACCGCAGAGCCCAGTACCCCGGCCACATTCGGCCCCATCGCATGCATCAGCAGGAAGTTATGCGGGTTCGCTTCCAGGCCAACCTTATTCACCACCCGTGCCGCCATCGGAACCGCCGAAACACCCGCCGCCCCAATCAGTGGATTAATATCTTCTTTACTGAAGCGGTTAAGCAATTTCGCCATTAACACACCGCCACCGGTACCGATACTGAACGCAACGGCACCGAGCACCAGGATCCCTAAGGTTTCCATCTGGAGGAATTTATCCGCTTCCAGCTTCGAACCCACTCCCAGACCGAGTAAAATCGTCACGATGTTGATCAATTCGTTCTGTACCGTATTAGACAGGCGATCAACCACACCAGACTCTCGCATCAGGTTACCGAGACAGAACATCCCGACCAGTGGCGATGCCGAAGGCAAGAACAGAATTGTCATTCCCAATACCGCCATTGGGAACAGGATCTTCTCGGCCTTACTGACATGACGCAGCTGCTGCATCTGAATTTGACGCTCTTCGGGAGTTGTCAGCGCTTTCATAATCGGGGGCTGAATAATTGGCACCAATGCCATGTAGCTGTACGCCGCCACGGCAATCGCACCCAGCAGATCCGGAGATAAACGGCTGGCCAGGAAGATTGCGGTTGGGCCATCGGCACCACCGATGATTGCAATCGACGACGCATCAGCCAGGGTAAACTCCATCCCGGGTACGAGATTCAGCAAAATCGCACCAAACAGGGTGAAGAAGATACCGAACTGAGCTGCAGCGCCTAACAATAGAGTTTTAGGGTTTGCAATCAAGGCACCGAAGTCGGTCATTGCACCGACCCCCATAAAGATCAATAACGGGAATACCCCGGTTTCGATCCCAACATGGTAGATGTAATACAACAAGCCGCCCGGTTCGGTAAAACCGGCATTAGGAATATTGGCCAAAATGGCACCAAACCCGATAGGCAGCAACAGCAAGGGCTCAAAGCCCTTACGTATCGCCAAGAAAAGCAGACCGCAGCCAACCAGAATCATTACAATCTGGCCGAACTCAAAATTGGCAATCCCGGTCTCGCCCCAGAGTTTTATTAAACCGTCCATGGTACCCTCTTACGCCAGGCTTAGAATCGGCGAGCCGACCGAAACAGAATCACCTTCTTTGACATGAAGCTCGTGGATCACCCCACCACGCGCAGCCCGAATTTCAGTTTCCATCTTCATCGCTTCAAGTATTACCAGTACATCACCTTCTGCCACTAAATGACCGGGCTGAACGACAACTTTAAAGATATTTCCGGCCAGCGGTGCTGAAATGGCCTCGGCGCTCGCCGCGGGGGCACTGCTTACCGGCGCTGGTGCTGCCACCGATGTGACAGCAGATAGCTGACCACTAGGGCCGACTTCAACGTCATATACCTGACCATTCACTTTGACACTGTAGGCCTCAATGCCGCCAGCCTGAGCAACCGGAGTTGCCGCTGGTGCTGGCGCCGTTTCAGTACCTGGTGCCGGTTCAAAGGCTTCCGGATTATTACGGTTTTTAAGAAAATTCAGGCCCACCTGAGGGAATAACGCATAAATCAGAACATCATCAACAGACTGCTCAGCGAGCGTAATTTTTTCAGCTTCTGCTTTAGCCAGCAGCTCATCCGTCAACGCCGCCAGTTCATCGGTAAGCAGATCGGCCGGTCGGCAAGTGATCGCCTCGGCTCCGTTGAGAACACGAGCCTGCAGCTCGGCATTCACTGGTGCCGGAGTCTGGCCATATTCGCCTTTCAATAACCCGGCAGTCTCTTTGGTGATGCTCTTATAGCGCTCGCCCGTTAATACATTCAATACCGATTGAGTACCAACAATCTGCGAGGTTGGGGTAACCAATGGAATAAAACCTAAATCTTCACGAACGCGAGGGATCTCTTCCAGTACTTCATCAAAACGGTCAGCTGCGCCCTGCTCTTTAAGCTGGCCTTCCATGTTAGTCAGCATACCGCCTGGCACTTGGGCCAGTAGAATCCGCGCATCAACGCCTTTCAGGCTGCCTTCAAATTTAGCATATTTCTTCCGGACTTCTCGGAAGTAGGTTGCTATCGGCTCAAGCTGCTGCAAATCAAGGTTGGTATCACGCTCTGTCCCCTCAAGCATCGCGACGACCGCTTCAGTCGGCGTGTGGCCATAGGTCTGGCTCATCGAAGAAATGGCGGTATCAAGAATATCCAGACCAGCTTCAACAGCTTTTACCGCAGTGGCTGCCGATAGGCCGGTTGTCGCGTGGCAATGCAGAGCCAAAGGGACATCACACGATGCTTTGATACGTTTAACCAACTCTTCCGCTTCGTAAGGTTTTAGCAGGCCAGACATATCTTTGATACAAATAGAATGACAGCCAAGATCTTCCAGGCGTTTCGCGAGATCAGTCCAGGTGTCTAAGTTATGAACCGGGCTGGTGGTATAAGAAATCGTCCCCTGAGCATGAGCGCCGACATCGACAGCCGATGTGACGGCTTTTTTGAAATTACGCACATCATTCATTGCATCAAAAATGCGGAACACATCCATACCATTGGCATGGGCTCGCTCAACAAATTTTTCGACCACGTCATCACCATAGTGACGATAACCCAGAAGATTCTGACCACGAAGCAACATCTGCATCGGTGTTTTTGGCATGGCCTGTTTCAGCGCCCGCAAGCGCTCCCAGGGGTCTTCACCCAAAAAACGGATACATGAATCGAATGTGGCTCCGCCCCAGGTCTCTAGAGACCAATAACCCACATTGTCTAACTGCTGTGCAATAGGCAACATATCTTCGATACGCAGACGGGTGGCAAACAGAGACTGATGTGCATCACGTAATACGACGTCAGTGATAGCTAAAGGCTTGGACATGATCGCAAACTCCTTGTAAGTATAATTGTCCTGTAAATCATTCTAGGCTTTACGCTGACGGTACTGATAAACGGCTGATGAAATAGCGGCTATCACGTCAGGTTGAACCTCACTCTCATGTGAGGCAACGCTTAGCGGTGGCTGTTGGGCTGCGGGTAACGCATCAACATGGGCCACTTTCGCCAAGAGCTGAACCAAAAAGATCAGTATGCTAAGAAATAAAAATACAACAAACATTCCGGTAAGCATGATTGTTGCCGCTTCCCATAGCAAACTTCCTAAATCTGCCATTTTTGCTTCCTTTCATTGGTTTTATAACTGAACTGGCGCGTTAACAAGTACCACGAGATACAAAAATAAGTCAAATTGATTAATAAAAATACCGTGTATTAATGAAGATTGCGTCTCATTTTCTCGGCTTAATGGAAAAACATCGATAGAAGTGCCAATTCAACACAACATCCTGAAATATAACCATCTGTGATTAAGTTATTCGCTACAGCCCCGCGCTGAAACCGTAGAAAAAACAAGCCGAAACAAGATCATGGTGACGCTTACGTTAACGGAAGGTAAGTTTAGCTATTTAATTTTTTCCTTTCATAAATAACAACTTAATAGATAACAGGAGTTAATAAATCAACCCCCTGGTCTTTTCTCAGCACTTTGTGGTTATTTCTTATAAACAGATAGATTTAATGGATTAATTAACTGGCTACTCAGCCATTCTGAATTGCTTTGATACAGCCATCCTCTCGGCTCACGAATGAGCATTAAGCACAGCAGGCTGGTTATAGTCAACATCGAGCAATAACAAGGCCTGAGAGGCATTACGCGGTTTATTCTGAAGGTATAGAGAATGGAGAAATATGAAGATACAAAAAAGCCCAGCCGGAGCTGAGCTTTAAATAATGGTGCGCGCGGGAGGATTCGAACCTCCGACCGCCTGGTTCGTAGCCAGGTACTCTATCCAGCTGAGCTACGCGCGCACTAAATCGGTGTTACAACAACGACAATCATTGTGGGATCGTCATTGCGTATAAATAATGGTGCGCGCGGGAGGATTCGAACCTCCGACCGCCTGGTTCGTAGCCAGGTACTCTATCCAGCTGAGCTACGCGCGCACTAAATCGGTGTTACAACAACGACAATCATTGTG
>NZ_JBVCPH010000027.1:0-28781 GCF_057456235.1 Photobacterium sp.
CCGTGGGAAGCCGCGTTTCGAGCCGAGCCCATTACCAAGCCGTATATTCATAACATCGATACCGCCATTGTCACCGGTCCTGCTGGTGAAGAGATCTACTGCGATGCGCTTGGGCGGGTAAAAGTACAATTTCACTGGGACAGGGAAGGGCAGGCGAACGAAACAACCAGTTGCTGGCTACGTGTATCACAGGGCTGGGCCGGCAACGGTTATGGTCAGTTTATCTTGCCGCGCATAGGCCACGAAGTGATCGTCAGTTTTATTCATGGCGATCCGGATAAACCCATAATCACCGGCGCGATGTTCAACGGTAAAAACAAAGTACCGTATGATCTGCCAGAGCACAAAACCCGCAGCACCTTTAAAACCTCATCAAGCGTGGGTGGCGGTAATTTTAATGAGCTGCGCTTTGAAGACAAAAAAGACAATGAACAGCTTTATCTTCATGCCGCCAAGAACATGGATGTTCAGGTCGAAAATGATCGTAAGGACGAAATTCTCAATGCCGATCACCTCACCGTACACGATTCCCGCTTTCAGGAAGTCAAGGTCGACAACCACAGCACCGTAAACGGCAATCAGTTTGAAGCCGTCAAAGGCGATAGCCACCATATCATCGACGGAACCGTCCACACCAAAATCGGCAATAAACAACTGATTGAAGCGGGCACTGAAGTTCATGTGAAATCGGGACAAAAAGTGGTAATCGAAGCCGGTGCAGAAATCACCATCAAGGCCGGTGGCAGCTTTATCAAAGTTGATCCGTCAGGTGTGACATTGCTCGGGCCGACGGTGAAAATGAACTCCGGCGGCAGTGCCGGCCGGGGTAGTGGAGCAGCTGCACAGGCAGCGCAATTGCCAGGCAATGTGGCCCCAAGTACAGCAGGCGATCTACCTATGCAGCTTAACCCCAGTGCGGCTATCAATGCGACAAAGCTACATGCTGTGGCGATAAAACCTTGTGGGGCTGACACATGATAATACAGAGTTGGTTAAATGGCATCGATGATCACGATAAGCTCTATGCCATCGTTAATCCACTAAGTGACAGAGAAGTGCTTTCTGAATTTTATACACAGGACGGATCTGATGCTTTCCCTTTGTATTCGGGAACGGATTTTGAATCGAGTAGGCAAGATGGGCCCTGGCTTCTGCCAATTTCACGGCAAAGCACGTTTATTGATACATACCAGGAATCACTACCGGGGTTCTTTTTTAGCTCATCGTTTGACGAAGAGACGATTCGTATACATTGGCAAAGTTTGCTGCTGGCAGGTCTTGACGGGGAAATCGTACTTTTTCGTTTTTACGACATTAACGTGATTGGCCGCATGTTCTCGTTATTTACAGAGCAAGAACAATTGCGCTTTATGGGGCCGTCATCCCAACTCTATATTCCGTCAATACCACCTGTTACGGCGAAGCAGAAACCCCCAGCCATGATTGAACGCTCTATAGAACCATGGTGGGTTATTGCTCCGCATCATTTAGGGCATAACTACTCACCCGAGCACCATGCGTGGATTGTTGAACGGTTGCTTTGGCAGCGCTTACCTGAACTGATGAAAAATAAAATGCAGCAAAGTGATATTCAAGCAGAATTGAGTACTTTCTTAGCGCAGAGTTATAAGAACAATTTACGTGGCGAGTTACTAGAAGCGCATGCTGCGAATAATTTCGCACACAATACACAATGGCATAATCAACCTGTTTTTGATGCATGGATGCTTGAGCAAAGTGATATTCAGCAATTAATGCATATAGGGAAAATCAGAGATGAGTGAACATTGTATTCCCTGCGAACGAGCAGAAAACTGGATAGAAATCGATTTTCGAGATGAGCACAATCAACCTTATAGCGGTATTGATGTCACTATTGAAGATGCTGTGGGGGGGGAACAAATACTGCGTTTGAGCCAAGGACCTAACCTGATACGAAATATTGTAAGTGGTCCGGTTAAACTCACCATGCCGACGGATGAGCTGATTGCAATGGTGGAAGAGCGCACTGCTCGTAAAGAAGATGCACCATCAGAGGTTGTAAATTATGCGACGAAAGAGCCCGGTTTTAGCGGCGTCAGTAAACAATACCTGAACGCTACAATGGGAGACTTCTGGCAACACCCCCCTGAAAACCCATTATCTGAAGAACATAACTCGGATCAGGCTGATGCTGTCGTTCTGTGCAGTAACGAGAGCTATGTCATAGAAATTCGCGACTATTCAAAACCTGAAATTCGATTCGGTGTGTTTTTTGATGGTACAGGCAATAATTCATTTAATGTTGCCATGCGTATGCTGTGTGAGGCCACAGGTATTACCGAAGATAAAAAAGATGTATGCGAAAAAGTAGATGATATTTCTGACTCAAAGCGAGGCAGCTATGATAATTCGACAACCAATATTGGTCGATTATTAAACATCTTTCCTTTTAATCCTCAAAAGAAGCTATTTAAAATTTATGTTGAAGGGGTTGGTACTAAATCGGGTACCGAAGATGAAATGTTCGACCTGGCAACAGGCATGGGGGACAGGGGGGTTGTTGCGCGAGTTGAAGATGCAATTATGAGCATTCGCAATATAATTAGTGATAAGAAGATTTCCCAATCTCAAAGTAAGTTCGTATTCGATATCTTTGGCTTTAGTCGGGGAGCTGCGGCAGCTCGCCACTTTGCCAATGATGTTTATAAGAAAGAAAAAGGTCAATTTTATCAAGAAGCTGGATTTGATAGTACAGTTAAAAGTGAAATTAACTTCATCGGTTTATTTGATACCGTTGCCGCTATCGGTCGTTATGATGAGCTATTGGATGGCTCAAATGATAAAAACAGAGGGGTTAACTTATACTTACCGAGAGGTATCGCAAAAAAAGTCATTCAGTTAACGGCCTTAAATGAGTATCGTCATAATTTCGCACTAAATTCCGTCAAACCCGATCATCAAGAAATCACCTTGTTAGGGGCACACTCCGATATTGGCGGTGGTTACCGTGATGGAGAAGAGCATGTCGCCATTATGCGGCCTTACTCAAGAACGATCCGCCGAAATGAATCTTGGGCTTTAGGCACTTTTAATGAACAAGCAGCAGATAAAATCACTCATAGCAAAAAGTTATATAGTGAGTATACCGATTCCATCGCGCAGTATTTTCCGAAAGTACAACGTCGACCGATGGGTGGCAATGACAATGAACTGTATATCGCCACTTTAGATATGAAGCGGACTGTCAACGGTGATTTGCAGTTAGTTGCTTATTATGTCATGAGAGATTTGGCAATAAAGTTCGGAGTACCATTAGATCAACCAAGCGAAACGTTAAACTCAGATCTTAATGAGTTGTATCAATATTATAAAAATAAAATTGAGCAGAATGATGAGGGTATGATCCCCCAGCATCTACCAAGTAAATTAAAAGACAAAATGATGAAACAGTATGTTCACTGTTCTGATAATTGGTCACCAACACTTGTTATTTACCCGATGAAGCCAAGAATAAAAAATAAAGAACGTGAACGAATGATCTTTACGCATAAGCCACAACAAGGATATCCAGTTTGAAATTTATATTAATTGTTAATGTGCTATTGCTATTATCGAGTTGTTCGTTGAGAGGCCACCAGCTAGAAGAGTGGACGGTGACAGCAGCAACCCCACAACATTATCGTGCAAAAGTGGAGAAAGCACTGGTCTTAGGAGAAAGTAAAAAAAACGGGTGGAGAGCGATGATTGGTGGATATGCACCATATTCAAATAATCCACTATCGTGGGCTGGAGTAGAAAGACTTAGCGCAGGGTATAGTATAAAAAGTAAAGAGTTACCTTATATTATTTATATTCAGTGGTATTCATTGGCTAATAAAATGGCTTTCGAAAAATCAATTACAATTCCTGAGTCAATCCGGGAAGAAATGCGTGTCTATCACGATGTTCGCTGCGGTAGTCTCGATCTTTTAAGACCTTATAAAGACAATATATTGTTAGGATTAGCGCCTGACGGGATGATTTCAGTCTTTTTAAATGGCGGATGTTTTGAAAATGAACTGCAGTTTAAAGTACAGGCCGCAGTAACTCCCGTACCAGAAGATTTCATATTTCCTGAACTCGATGCTGAAGATAAAGCTTATGTTGATGAACACGGCGTACCGACGGGGAGTTGGTAGTTACTAAGTGGGCTATTCTACTGATTTTGAATAAAAATGATGAAAAAATATGTTCATTGCTCTGATAACTGGTCGCCAACGTATGAGATTTACCTAATTAATTAGCTTAATAATAAAACTATCATAAACCATAGTACCCCCCCAATAATTTAAATGTATTTATATTTTAAGTGTTTGTGGTTGATTTTTTACTTTAAAAGCGACTTTCCTGACAAAACAAATGTTTTTATTTTCTCTCAGTGCTGTTTATTGGTTGGAAAAGGAAGGTAATAACAATTTTGACATTATAAAAATATAAGAAAATCAATGTAAATTATGTTTTCCTAGAATTTACTTGTGAAGTGACTCCATTATAATAATTTTTGCTCTGTAATTAACGAGTTGGTTTGATAGCCTTTCGTATAGAAACTTGGATAGGAATAGGTTCATGGCTAAAATACAAATCGGAATTTTGATGTTAGTGTCAATACTGCTTGTTGGGTGTCAATCGACTGGTAGTGATACTGCTAGGGAAAGAGCCATTAAAAATGATATTGAGACATTTGTAAGTTATAATTTCAAACAAGCTCGTAAATTAATTCCACCAACAATTGGAACGGTTAAAAGAGAAGGGGATCAGGTGACTATCGTTTTTAATGGCGATAAAAGTTTTGATAATAATAGTGCATATATACGTAGTGATAGTCATGATTCTTTAGAAAAACTTTCTTCTTTATTGGCGGATAGCCCAAAATCTAAAGTATTTATTGCAGGCTATACTGATAGTGTTGGCAGTAAGGTATATAACAGGGAGCTGTCAGCTAAACGCGCAGAATCGGTATTGAAATTCTTCGTCTTAAGAGGGGTTGATCCTGAGCGTATTAATACATATGGATTTGGTGAACTAAGCCCTATTGCAAGTAATAAACTTGCATCTGGGCGTAAACAGAACCGTCGCATTGATGTTCGAATTACACCTTGGGTTGAAAAATTTGAATAAAAAGCAATCTATATACAACGGGTGATAAAGAAAGGAAGCATATTGCTTCCTTTCTTTTTTTCTAGCTATGGCGGCACACTGAACAAGTTGGCTGCTTGGTTAGTTTCATTTCACGCCAGCTCATCGACATTGCATCCAGCATCAGGATTTTACCTGTTAGCGGATTGCCCATATTTGCGACGACTTTGATAGCTTCCATTGCCTGTATGGCACCCACGATGCCAACGACAGGAGACATAATCCCCGCTTCAACACAGCTCAGAGATTGCTGGCCGAACAGGGCGCTCAAACACTGGTAGCAAGGCTCATCGTCTTTATACGTGTAAACGCTGATCTGTCCTTCCATACGGATAGCGGCCCCCGAAATCAGCGGTGTTTTTTTCTGATGACATAAGCGGTTGAGCTGATTTCGGGTTTCAACATTATCGCTGCAATCAAGCACAACGGAGTGCTGTTCGATTAACGTTAAAAGCTCATCGTCACGTAATCGCTTAGCAATAGTGTCGACTTGGGTGTAGGGGTTAATCGTGGTTAGTGCCAATCTGGCGGATTCCACTTTTAACTGCCCAACGGTATTGTCGTTATGCAGCACCTGTCGCTGAAGGTTTGAAACTTCCACTTTGTCATCATCGATCAGGGTGAGCTTGCCTACCCCTGCAGCCGCCAGATATTGGGTTGATGCACAACCTAAACCACCAGCACCTAAAATCAGCATAGACGCAGATTTCAGCGCTTCCTGACCATCAAAATCAAACTGGCGAAGAATGATCTGGCGGTTATAACGAAGCATTTCTTCATCAGAAAGTTCTATCACAATGCGGTCCTGTTCAATAGAGTTTTGAGTGCCGAGTAGTTGGTACCGAGAAACTCCACTCTCTACTCTTTACTCACATTAATACAACGTGTGGTTGAAAAGTTCGATAGTGACGTCTTCACCTGGCATAACTCGCCCGCGTTCTTGTTCAAGAACGACGAAGCAGTTGGCTTGGTGCATCGAACTGAATGCGCCAGATCCCTGATTGCCGGTGGTTGCCACTTCAAACTGACCATTAATGTTGATCTGATAAATACCGCGTTGGAAGTCGGTACGCCCCGGACGCTTTTTAAAGACGGTTGTTGCTTTTGCTTTCAAGCGCTGCGGTGGTTGATACTGAGAATGGCCAGACAGCTGAGCCAGCATCGGTTGTACCAGTTGATACAGTGTCAGCATGGCGGATACCGGGTTACCTGGCAGGCCGCAGAACCAGGTGTTTTCGATCGTGCCGAAAGCAAATGGTTTACCCGGCTTCATTGCGATTTTCCAGAATCCAATTTCACCCTGCTCATCAAGAATGTCTTTGGTGTAGTCTGCTTCACCGACACTTACACCACCAGAAGTGATTATTACATCGGCTTCGTTCGTTGCCTTGGTGAAGGCCTCTCGCAGTTTTTCCGGGCAATCTGGAATAATGCCCAGATCGATAACATCGCAGCCGAACTTTTCAAGCAGAGCACGAATACCGTAGCGGTTGCTGTCATAGATCTGGCCAGCGTCTAATGGTTCACCTACCGGGCGCAGTTCATCACCGGTTGAGAAAAATGCCGCTTTAGGGCGCGCGATCACGTTGACCGTTGCAACACCTAAAGAGGCCAGCAGCGGCATTTCACGTGCTGTAATACGCGTGCCTTTAGCGATTACCACATCACCGAGGCGAACATCATCACCAATCGGGCGAACATTATCATCAGCAGGCGGTTTGATCAGAAAACGGATTTGATCGTCGTTAGCTTCTGTTTCCTCTTGCATGACAACCGCATCCGCACCTTCAGGCATCTGTGCGCCGGTCATAATACGAATGCACTGGCCTTCAGACCATTCACCGTTAAAAGGAATGCCTGCGAATGACTTACCAGCAAGAATCAGCGTATCGGTAGTGTTCAGATCCTGAGAACGAATTGCATAGCCGTCCATTGCTGAATTAGCAAATGGCGGCACATTAATGGGGGAGAGGATATCTTCTGCGATGACACGCCCCATAGCGTCGGAAAGAGAAACAGCAGAAGCTGATTCCAAAGGCTTAACATCGGCCAAAATTTTGTTCAAAGCCGTTTCAACAGGCATTAGACCTGGAGTGTCACAACATCCCATATTGGTGTCCGTCTTTAATTATAAGTTATAGGCTCAGTAAAGGGTTATTATGACAAAAAAAAGGTGTTTGAACTATTCACTTATCATTTACGTGGTGTAATTGTTTTTATTTGCAGGTATCCTTCGGTCAGATTTATCACTGGCGTAGTGATTTCAGATAAACATTATGAATTGGGCACGTTTTTGCATTTAAGCCCAGGCCAGTTGGAGGCGAAGAATGACGGTATTAAGCGAATCTGCATTAAAGGTGCGTGCAGCCCTTGAAGCTCGCGGACTTGAAACACCAATGACTGACAAAGTTGTGAGTCGCGAAGAGAAAAAAGAAAAGATCGAATACCATGTGCGCGAGATCTTAGGGCTGCTTTCGTTGGACTTAGCAGATGACAGCCTGATGGAAACACCTCATCGTGTTGCAAAAATGTATGTGGATGAAGTGTTCTCCGGATTAGATTACGCAAACTTTCCGAAAATCACAGTGATCGAAAATAAGATGAACTGTGATGAAATGGTGCGAGTGAAAGATATTACGCTTACCAGTACCTGTGAGCACCATTTGGTGACGATCGATGGTAAGGCGACTGTCGCTTATATTCCGCGTGGTAAGATCATCGGTTTGTCAAAGATAAACCGTATAGTACGCTTCTTTGGCCAGCGTCCTCAGGTGCAGGAACGTATGACCCAACAGATTTTAGTTGCCCTGCAAACATTGCTGGAAAGTGATGACGTTGCGATCACCATTGATGCGACGCATTATTGCGTAAAAGCACGCGGTGTGATGGATGCAACCAGTGTGACGACAACAACGGCACTGGGCGGTATCTTCAAAAGAAACCCTGCGACACGTGCTGAGTTTCTTAACGGCATTCGGTAATCGCATAGTATAAGTTAAAAAGAAGCCGCGACTTGCTCGCGGCTTTTTTGTCGGTTTTTATTCTGAACCCAACGAATGGAGTACGGTTTAATGGATCTGATCAAGCTTTCCCGGATCAGTATGAAGCACTTGATAACGCTTCATGTCATGCTAGATACCTTGAGTGTGACGGCCAGTGCCGAACGATTATGCCTGAGCCCGTCATCAGTAAGTAAGACATTGAGTCAGTTACGGGAAAATTTGAATGACGAACTGTTCTACCGTCATGGGAACAAGTTAGTCGCTACACCGCTTGCGCGGCGACTAGGCCCCACAGTGCACCAGATGATCAATGACATGAACCAGATCATGACGCAGGAAGCTTTTGAGCCGTTCCGTTATGAAGGCCGTTTTTCACTGGCGATGCGTGAAAGTACCTTTGAATTACTGGCGGCTAAGCTCAGTGCCCAGGTGCTCGCTCAGGCACCGAATATCCGGTTAGATATCTGGTCAAAAGATAGCGTAGGCTTTGATGGAATATCTAAAGGTCAGCTTGATTTTATTATGCTGCCTCATGACAGAAGCCAGCCACCGAGCTCGCATAACAACCTGGTATGGGAGACCTTAATTCATGATGAAATGGTCTGTCTGATGAATCCGTCTCATCCTCTAGCCGGTAAGAACTTAACCATTGAAGATTACCTGCGCTTCGGTCATATCGGGATCATGGATAGCGATCTGAATGTTCCTTTCTTTGAATTACAACTTGCCCAACAGCATCAAAAACGCAAAACTATTATTACCGTTCCTGATTTCGGCGGTGCAGCACTGATGTGTCACCATAGTGATCTGCTCTTTACCTGCTCGAAGCGTTGGGCACAAATCGCTTTTCAGGCAAAAGGGTTGACCACCAAACCATTACCCTTTAATTACGGGGATGTGGCCTATAGCTTAGTCTGGCATCAGCCGAGTATGAATGATCCCGCGCATCGATGGATGTATGAGCAGATAAAGCAATGCTGTAAAGATGAATAGCCTGCATTTTCAAGCTATTCTTAAACATAAACCGCAGGCAATACCAAGTTTCTCACCCCGCGAGAGGTGAGTCCGGCTGCCAGCTGGTTGATATCGCCTTCCAGACAGACAGCCCACTCCTGAGCCTCTCCTGTAACCCCGTGATGCTGAAAAGCATTGAGCTTAATTCGAGTCTCGGTTGGTAGTTTATTCAGGTAGCCTGCTAACTCGTCGATTTCGGCATCAAAATCCGTTATTCCGGGAATGTGAAGTAAGCGCACCTCATATAACTTACGGTGTCTGGCTAATAGTTCTATAGATTGAAATACACGATGATGATTGCGGCCGGTCAACCATATATGGGTTTCCTGTTGCCAGGCTTTCAGATCGATCATCGCGCCATCAATGACGGGAAGCAGTTTTTGCCAACCGGTGCTGCTGAGGCTGCCATTGCTATCGACCAAGCAAGTTAAATGCTGCAAATCGGGCGCTGATTTAATCGTTGCAAACAGTGCCGTAATAAACGTTAACTGTAGGGTTGCTTCTCCCCCCGCTATGGTAATGCCGGTAATAAACAGACTATTTTGTCGGATCACTGCCAACATTTCTGCAACCGAATATTGCCGGGTTTTCGGGCTTGATTGTTGCGGGCATACCGCTAAACACTGATCACAATGGTTGCAGAGCGAAGCGTCCCAGCGAACTCGGGTTGCATGTTTATGTACATTTAAACCTTGCTCGTCAAAAATTTGGTCGTACTGTACTTGCCTATCTAGTGATAACGCCTGAGTCGGACATTGCGAAACACAGTCGCCACAACTATTACAGTGCCCAATCGTATGGGGGTTATGGCAACTTTGGCAGTTGAAGTTGCACCCTTGCAGGAAAATAACGAGCCTGTTGCCAGGCCCGTCAACGCAAGAGAAAGTCAGAATTTTACTGACCGTCGCTTTATTTACAGCCACTCTCATCATCCTGCATTAACATAGCAAGGAGACTGTTCATGACTGGCGACTCGTGGTTTGCGATTTAAGATCCCGGTCTTTTCAGCCGCTTCTGCGCCTAACCCTGTGGTATTGGTACGAGATCCTTGTTCTTTAAACATCGCAATATCAGATAGCTTAATCATGTAACCTGTTACACGCATTAAATCATTAGATGCGACATTCGCCGTGAACTCACGAAAACCCAGATTCAGTGCCCCTTTGCACAACTGATACATCGCTTCAGGGTTGGACTTAACGGTTTCATCAATGGTCAGGATTTCACTGATACCCGATGTGTAGTATTGATGGTGCTCAGCTAAGGCCTGAATGTGAGAAACCGGATCCGGCTCTGATCCATAGGGAATACGAACGCCCGGAGTCACGTTTTCATCAAGACTAATGCCGCCCTGAGAGTGAAGCAACGCCCGATCACGGTAGCCGTAAGTTACCGGGGTTGATTTCACAATTTTATCCAATGCCGCTGAGATTTGATGGCCTAACTGGTTTGCGGTTTCGTCAAGACCGTATTTGCCGTTGCAGCCAGATTTTTCCATTAGAATGTTCACGGCTTCGGCCATCCCATAAATGCCGAACATTGGTGCAAATCGGTTTTCGTCAATTAGGCCTTCTTTGACCAGATAGCTATCGAAAAAGTGGGATTCGTTATGGAGGAACTTTGCCCGGGCATCAATCAGTTCATACATGATTTGACAGTAATGGGGCAGGGTTTCTGCAAAGAAGCTATCGATGTTTTCTGTTAGCAGTGCAACCTCTTTTAAATTCATTCTAACCAAGGTATTGGCACCCCCCGCCAGTGGTAATGAGTTATAACAACTGACAATACCGAAGCCTTTATTGTCGAAAGCGCTGGCATGCAGAGGGTAGTTAGCGATATGTGGCTTGCTGCATTCACAGATATTGCTGGCTGCGACCCGCAATAGATTATCTGGTGTGATTGTCGGATCGTACATAAACGTCAGGTTGGGCGCGATTTGTTTTAGCTCGGCATCGACTTTGAGAATGGTGCGGCAGATGATGTTATCGCTTGGGCCGATGTTCACATGCATAAAGGCATCGGGCAGGGTACGGTCAAGCATGATCCAGAACAGTTTGATTTTTCGATAAATGGCCTCTTCATCCAGATCGTAAATATAAGGAATTAAGAGTTCATCAAGTTGACCCAGATATACGGGGATGTTGGTCACAGAAGGCACATGATGATAAATAATGGTTAAAGCGTTCAGTGCTTCGTCAAAATTAGTTGCTGGTGGTAATTCCAGGTACTCCGAACCTTGCTGAAGAAATTTTGCGTAATCAGGCAGAACGTAGCGCGGCTTGAATGGAGCATTGCCCT
This sequence comes from Photobacterium sp., assembly GCF_057456235.1. Lineage (NCBI taxonomy): Bacteria > Pseudomonadati > Pseudomonadota > Gammaproteobacteria > Vibrionales > Vibrionaceae > Photobacterium > Photobacterium sp. The sequence continues at coordinate 11,472 of NZ_JBVCPH010000027.1, forward strand.
CAAACATGTCGCAGATGATACCTGCCGCCATAGCGGTTTTTACCCTTTTAGAGACGGGCGGGCAAGGTAAGCTTGCATCAGCTTCTAAGGCGAGAAAATTTGATTTTTGCTTAGGTGAAAGCGTCGGATCAGTAACAATCTGTTTTAATTTAGCCTGCAAGGTCATAGCACAAATCCATATAACTAATATGGTTATAAGGTAACGCTTGCTTCAGCTTTCCAAAAGTGAAAAACATAGAATTAGATATTTTCCAAATGGAAATTCGCAGTTCCTTCTCACACTTTTTTATCCAGTAATACGTTAAAAAAATCACTTTTTTGTGATTATTTTTAATGCCTGGTTTTGAATAAATTCTGGTGTTGGGTAAGTTCGTTTTATTGATGAAAATCAGCCGCTTCGTCAAATTATTGACATTTATTTTTCGGAGGGAAAGAGTAAGTTTGGAAAAATAGTGTTGAAAATATAATCCACTTTAACTGTATGAATGACGTTTTTTTGTCTAAATATATAATGAGCAAACAAAAAGATCAGGGATTTTCTAACCATGACAATCGTTGTTGATTGAGGCAATTACCATGGGGTGATGTCAAATATTTTTCATTTTCCATAGATAAGGATCACGTTGACGATGTTTGATCATAAGCGTGTTTTTCTTCAGTGGTACGGCCAATTTTTAGTGCTGTTTTTTCTATTGTTGTCCGGTGGTACCTCCGCTGGCGAAAATTTCCTGAGTTGGTCTTACCTGGATAATGTTGCCGTTAACAGCAGTAGAAAGCTGTGCCCGTCAACAGGTTCGAAAGTGTGCTTTGCTCAGCTATCAGAAAACGCTTATGCGGCCAATAATTTCTATCCCTTTTGGCAACAAAAAGCGTTAAGAAAAGAGCTTGAATTGCAGCTGAAATCTGTTGCTGATACCGAAATGGTACCCGGTTTATCAGAACGTCTGTCAGAATTACGGACGTTGGCATTACGCACAGATCAGCGAGCGTATGATCTGCTCGCGACGGATAGCTATTACGTTTATCAAGTGTATCTGGCTCAGATCAAGCGAGATCGCAGTACATTATTCAAAACAGAGCCATTAACTATTTCGAATGAATCTAATGTGATGCTGAGCCAGCACATGCTTCCGTTGACCCTGACAAAATTACAGTCATCACGCCCGCAAAATACAAAGTTTGAACAAGCTATGGTTATCGTTGAAAAGATGCAGAAACTGCCATCGCATTCGTTATCCTCTTTTCGCTTACAGAGAGAGATTCATCAAGGTGGGATAATAACGGCAGGTCAGGGGGTAATCCGCGTTCTTTATGATCAAGGTGATCTGAATCAGTCAGATTTTGAAAGGCTTTCTCAGAGCGAATCTATTAATAATTCAGGCGTTGTTTTTGACAGTATCAAACGTTTTCAACGGCGTCATGGGTTAGTTGTCGACGGGATTATAGGGCTTGAAACGGCTATGAGATTAACCATGCCGTATGATGAGATTGCCCGCCGCATAGCACTTAACTTGCAACGTAGTCGCGTGACAAACTATGTCGATAATATCCCGCATATTTGGGTGAATATTCCTGATTATATGCTCAGAATATTCAATGGCAACGAGGTAGTTTTTGAGTCAAAAGTTATTGTCGGACGATCAACGCGGCCAACAAATCTGTTTTCATCGTCAATTAATACCATGGTTATCAATCCGAGCTGGAATGTACCAGTAACGATCAAACGAAAGGATATTGTGCCTAATGTAAAACGTTCCCGTGACTATCTTGTTAAGCATAACATGCAGATTTTGAAAAGCTGGCGTGATCGTACGGAAATTCCGGTTGATCAAATTGACTGGCAATCAGTAAACCCCAAAACATTTCCCTATGAATTCCAGCAAGGGCCAGGTCCGAATAACGCCTTAGGAAAAGTGAAGTTTCTGATGCCGAACGACTATTCAATTTTTCTGCATGATACGCCGACACGCGGATTGTTCGGAAAAACGAAGCGTAACTTTAGTTCAGGCTGTGTTCGAGTTGAAAAAGCAGAAGATTTGGCAAACTTTATTATCGATTTTCAGCGGCGGAGTAATATTGCGCCATATAGTGCCATGGTGAATAATAATAATTCAGATACGGTTTATCTATCAAAGCGGTTAGGAGTTGATTTCATTTACCTGACAGCTTGGATTGATGAGCACAATGCACTGCAGATGCGTGAAGACATTTACGGTTACGATAGCCCTAGAGCAGAACCAGTTGAATCGCAGTATATCTCGATGAAGAATTTCCGGCGTTAAGTGTAATACGCTATTCACATAATAGCGCGAGAGACACCAGAACCTCAATGCTTTTGATTAATAGTCCTGAGTTTTGTTTTTGCGAGCGTAATAATATATTTGCAATAAAAACAGTGAGATAAGTTTAAATTTGTATCATAAGTTTGCCATAAAGCTAAAATATATTCCTTTGATCTTAATTGTTTGATAATAAAGGAATTAATAATGAAGTCGAAAAGCATTATTCTATTACTGGCTTTTGCAAGCTCAAATACTGTAGCGTTTGAATTAACAGCGCCTCAACAGAATGACACAAAAAATCTTGTTTGGACTGGGCACCTTAGTCCTGATACCGATTCAGTGACTTCAGCGATGCTTGCTGCTCACATATACGGTGGCACGGCTGCTGTGTCTGAGCCCATTAACCTCGAAAGTAAATTTGTTTTAGATTATTGCCAGGCGGACGTTCCGAAGCAATGGTACGATTTTAGTCAGAAAGATGTAGGACTGGTTGATTTTAATCAAAACACACAACTACATCAGACTGTTGATGAAAGCAGCATTGTTGCCATTGTTGATCATCATGCGATTGGTGGTAGTCCGGTGAATATGTCCCAGGTTGCTGCAATTGATATTCGTCAATGGGGCTCTGCTGCGACAATTTTAGCTGATCGTGCCGAAGGTTTAGGCATTGAACTGCCGAAGCCGCTGGCTTGTACAACCTTGGCAGGAATTTTGTCAGATACGGTTATATTTCAATCACCGACAACCACACAATATGATCGTACCCATGCTGAAAAACTTGCGTTACTGGCAGGTATTAAAGATATGCAAGCGTTTGGTCAGCAAATGCTAGAGGCTAAATCAGATCTTAGTCATGTCAGTGCGGATGAAATATTGACTATGGATTATAAAAACTTCACGTATGGCGGAAAGAAAGTGGGAATTGGTGTGGCAGAAACACTGACAGCTCAGCAACTACTGGACCGCCGTGATGACTTCATTACTTCCATGAAAGCTTATAAAAAAGACAATCAGCTTGATTACCTATTTTTCTCGGTAACCGATACAAAAAATAAACGTGCTAATTTGCTATGGATTGATGCTTCCGATTTGGCCATTGCGAAAGTAGCGTTTGAAGGTAAGTCGGTTGATGGCTGGCTTGTTTTGGACGGGGTGACATCACGTAAGCGTCAAATTGGTCCTGCAATACAAAAAGCAGTTGAAAATAGTAAATAATGAACTGATTTGTAATATTTAAAGCCACATTTAGACGGTGGCTTTAATTACATCCTCCTCCATGATTAATATGTCAGATAGCATCTTCCATAACACAAAAATCATCCTCATCCTGATTCTAATGAGTGCCTAACCAGTGATCTACTCTGCCTTTTCCATGTAATAAATGAATTGATATCTATTATTAATTAAAACGGGTGTGTGGCGGCGAAAAAGTTGGCGAAGTAACTGAAAGACAACAATACTTAATTACTAGTAAATCGTTGATATTTATGCAACAGGAAAAGGCAACATTGAGGTGCCTATCTCTTTAGCTTTATACCTTTTTTTGTTACCTTGATATAACAGTTGATGCATAAGGAATGGATGATGGAAAGAAAGATGCTAATACGCAATATTTCTTATATGGAGAGAGAACTCGCAGATATGAAGAAGGAGCTATCACAACTGGATGCAAAAACAGAGGTGCTAGAGTTAAGGGAGTGTCGACCTAAGCAATTATATCTACCAGATGCTCAGCTCAGGGTGATGGCTATAGTATGAGAGAACCCCATGACCTAGTCCTCTTTATCTCTTTTTTAGAAGAGAAGGGCTGTTAGTTACGCTGATGCGGCTGGTTATACGCAATTAAAAACGGTGTGTTATGGGCGCCGTTTTTTAATTTTGGTTGTGTGTTGAAGTGATTGCCCCGTTCTTATGAAGGATATTATAGTTGCATCAGAAGCACCGCCACATCATCCCCGAAACCTTTGAACGCGACAATACAGTGCACGAGTTGCAATAGCTTAAAAGACTGCGCCAGATTTGTGCATATATGCTGTGATTGTTGCAATATTTTGGTGCAACAAAAAGAGTGCTATTTTTAATGTATTACTTATTAATGGGTTAAGTGCTGGCTTGATATTTGCGTATCTGGCTAAAGATTAACTTTTTAGCTAAGGAAGGTCAGACAATGCAAGATACATTAGCAGTGATTTTAGCAGGCGGAGTGGGTTCTCGATTGTCTCCTCTAACAGATAACAGGGCAAAGCCTGCGGTACCTTTTGGCGGTAAATACCGCATTATCGATTTTACATTGGCAAATTGTCTGCATTCTGGATTGCGCCGAATACTTGTGCTTACTCAATATAAGTCCCATTCGTTACAAAAACACCTTCGAGACGGTTGGTCAATTTTCAACCCTGAGCTTGGTGAATACATCACTAATATTCCGCCTCAAATGCGCACAGGCGACAGCTGGTATAGTGGAACTGCCGATGCCATCTTTCAGAATCTGTATCTGTTGTCTCGTAGTGAAGCAAAATATGTCGTCGTATTGTCGGGGGATCATATCTACCGGATGGATTACGCCCCGATGATTGAGCACCATAAGCAAGCGAATGCCGATCTAACGGTGGCCTGCATGGACGTGCCTGTTGAGGAAGCCAGTGAATTTGGCGTAATGGAAATTGATCAAGACCAGCGAATTTTGACGTTTACTGAAAAGCCGAAACATCCCGCAACCTTACCGGGTAACTCTGATTGTAGTTTGGCTTCGATGGGAATTTATGTCTTTACAACCCAATCATTGATAAATGCTCTGCAAGAAGATGCGGAAAATTCATCTTCCGACCATGATTTTGGTAAAGACATTATTCCTAAACTGGTTGATGGGGGGGGCGTTTATGCCCACCGTTTCGGAGGAGAAGAGGGACGAGTAACACAAGACGCCTATTGGCGAGATGTTGGAACTATCGATTCATACTATCAGGCTAATATGGATTTGTTACAACCTGTTCCTCCAGTGGATTTATATCAATTTGATTGGTCAATCAGGACCTACGAACCTCAGTTGCCACCAGCCAGAACAGTTTCGTCAGCAACGGGAAATGAAGGTATTTTTATTAATTCCATTATTTCAAGTGGCGTCGTGATTGAAGGAGGTTCTGCACAGAATTCAATTCTATTTCCCAAGGTGAAAATTAAGAATGCTGCGGTAGTTATTAATAGCATCATCTTCGAAGGAGTTGAAATAGGCGAGGGAGCATACGTTCAAAACTGTATTATTGATAAGCATGTAAAGATCCCGCCAGGAGTAGAGATTGGTGTTGATGCTAAAGCTGACGCTAAGCGTTTCGATATTTCAGAAAAGGGGGTGATAGTGGTGCCATCTTCTTATCAATTTAAATAATGATAGAGAGAAAGATATAGCAGAGAGTTAATAAACAGGTAAGCTGACAGAGAGTCAGCTCACCTGCTTATATTCCTAACAGAATGGCTTCCATATTTCAACAACGTAAGTAAAGTGTTTTTGAGGTGTTATTGATGTTAATCAAATGTTTTGTGGGTATATTCAAATTGATTTTTACGTGGAAAAAGTAAGATCAAGCGCAAATTTCCTAAAACTAAGAATACCTCTTAAGCAAGTTGATCGTATAGTTAATATCTAATGCAATTGAGTGCATTTAATGGTCAAAGCAACAGTAGTTATGTTTCTCTTAAGGACTAATATGGAAACATTAGTTGGAACCTCAAAAAAAGAAAATGTCGTGTTTGATTACACATCTTTTTTGTCTGCATCCTGTAAGCATAAGTTAACGTTTATTGATGCATTGAAAGCCTTGCTGCCTGCTTTAGAGATATCATGGAAGTCGTCTCTGCCCATTGGTTTAACTGAGTCTGAAAAACTCCAGATGCAGGCGCTTAAAGTGCTATCTACCAATATTAGCGATGCAAATAATATGATCCGTTTACTGCGTCTGGCCCGCTCTGAACATATAGATAACCTTCTTATTAACTTGCCTTATTCTCTTGATGAAGAGCAGCTGGCTTTAATTGAGGAAAAATCAGACTGCAGGATTAGTTTTGTCGCAGAAAATGGGGAAGCACTAAACGTCTGCATTTTGTGAGATGAGTCAGCCGGAAATTATCCCGAGTGGTATTAGCATGTTTGTTGTGTTTAGAAAGAGAAAAGCCAGTATATTTACTGGCTTTTTTTATAGGTTATTAATTATAAAATGCCTTGCCATAACATGCCAACTGCGAGACAGGCTGCAACAGTGAGCAGACTGGCTGCGGCTTTTTCTTTACCGACAAAAATCTTAACACCTTGCTCACGCTTCGCCTTGCTGTAAAAGTATAAACCAGGCAGGTAGAGTAGTGCTGATAGTAGAAGATAGTTGAGGCCTGAGGCATAAAGTAGCCATAACCCGTAAAGGCTGGCGCAGATACCGATAAACAGCAGCGAACCGCGGTTATTCGTTTCAATGGCCAGACGCAGGGTGTAAGCCCCCACCAAGAAGTAGGGAACCAATATCATTTCTGAGGCAACAGCAAGAAGTGTATCGTAGGTTCCACCGGCAAACATAACAAAAAAAAGTGAAACCTGAATACAGCAGCTGGTCAGCAAAAGGGCTTTTACCGGACTACCCGCTTTGTTCTGTTGTGTGTAGCTTTTCGGGAACATGTTGTCTTTAGCTGCTAAGTAGGGAGCTTCTGAAGCCAGTACAGTCCAACTGAGAAAAGCACCACAAACAGAAATCAACAAGCCACAACCGATAATGATCCCTCCCCAAGGGCCCAATATGTGGGATAGTACCTGAGCCATGGAAGGGTTCTGGTAGGTTGCAAGCTCTTCGGTGCTAATCACCCCCATAGAGAGTAGTGTTACCAGTACATAAATAGAGAGCGCCGTTAACAGGCCAAGAATGGTTGCACGGCCAATGTCTTTACGGTGCCTTGCGCGGCTGGAAACGACTACAGCCCCTTCTATACCAATGAACACCCACACGGTGATCAGCATGGTACTTTTGACTTGCGATAGTAAATTGTGTTGTTCACCAAAGTGGAGGCCGGTGAAATCCCACACGAAGGTATCCCACTTAAATGCGATTAACGCACATAAGATAAACATGATCAGAGGGATAAGTTTGGCTATGGTTGTAACTATATTGATGACAGCAGCTGTTTGTACGCCACGTAACACTAATGCGTGTACCAACCATAATAAAACTGAAGAGCCGGCAACAGCAAGCCACGTATTTCCTTCGCCGAATAACACCATATCAGGTTGATCGAAAAACATACCTAGCGTGCTGAAAACAATGACTAGATAAGAAACATTGGCCAGCATAGCACTGAGCCAGTATCCCCAGGCAGAGCAAAAACCGATAAAATCCCCAAACCCAGCCTGAGCATAGCCAAAGACACCACTTTCAATTTCGGGTTTTAATTGCGAGAGATGTTGAAAGGCCAGAGCGAGAAAGATCATCCCGAGCCCCGTAATACCCCAGCCAATCATTACAGCTGCAGGGCTGGCGACGGCCGCCATATTCTGTGGAAGACTAAAGACTCCAGCGCCGATCATTGAGCCAATTACCAGTGCGGTCATCGCACCTAATCCAAGCTTATTATCCAAAATAAAAACCAAGTTTTAAAAACCAGATGCTGATAATAATAAAGCATTTTATGGTGCTTTTTCGCGTTAAATCACAAGTTATGTGATGTCTATCGGTGGTGCGTCAGGTAATTCCGCTGTTCATTGCTGTAGATCAAGAAAGCCGACAGTGAATTGATGGCAATAGATTGTGTATATAGATATTAGTGAAATGTCAGATTTCGGCTTGCATCGCGGTTGATGACAAAAGCTAATGACTGGCCGTGTTCTGCTGCCTGTCGAATAGATTTTGTCTCGAAATCCTCAATATCACCCGTAGCAATGACTGCGCTACAGTTCCCTGTAATAAGAGCTTTAGTCATTAGAACCTGATCGGTAAGTGATTTTTTATTATTTAAGACCAGTATTTTGTTTAGAGCAATACCGGCACTAATTAGCAGGTTTTTGTCAATAAGTGCGTCATCGCCAATGAACATGATCCAACGATCTTGCTGACTCGCTTGCTTTAGCAAACGTAGAAAGTAGGCAAGTTGTGTCTGCTTTTCGTCTGAAAAACATACTTCAATAGGGCATTTAACCGACTGATAATGAGCTACTGCCGAGTCAGTAGTAAAGGTCGATTTATACGCCTGCGAAGCAGTAACCGATTGTAAGCGATTAAATAATGCTGTCATGATCCTTCATCCCATCCAGTGGTTATATGTACATACTGTATGTGTGTACAGTAGTTTTATTTAGGCACTGTTGCAAGTTTTTTCTTGTGTCAGTTCCAGTCTAATTTGGGATTCTGTATAGCAAAATGAGATTATGGTTTTATTGTTATCATATTGTTTTTTATTATTTTATTGCGATATTGTTGTTTTTCTGAAAATCAACTTGTTCAGTTTAGATAAAGAAAAACCTAGAAAATGAGAGCATAGAAATTTGAGTTACTTCACACCTTCTGAGTGGACTGTATATAGTGAATGATCAGTATTACGTGAAGATTTGTCATTGTTAATGGTTAGAACGTCATCAGATGAGATCCCACGACGCCAATAATGGATTAAGAGTGTAATTTCCCTTCCTACTTAGCCAATACAATAACAACTATTGTTAAAGCTATATGTGTGTTATTGCTTTCCTCCTTTTTATTAGGTTTGGTTTTGTACATTGAAGTTGAATTTAACCTATTGGGAACATTGATAAACCAGCTTGTAGAGTATCTGAATTCTACTTCATACAAGGCAATCAAGGTGACCCGTTACACTCGGCGGTTTTGGTATGAAGTTTGGTGTGCTTTGTATGCTAAGTGAGGGGCACCTTATTGCAGGCGCTGGCGGATCCCCACAAAATCTACGCACGATAATTTCTCCTTGCCATCATAATGAGGGTTTGTTGTGCCCAGCGTATTGTTGATTCGGAAATGTGATACTCCAGCCTGCGAAAGACTTCTTTTCCGAGTCTGACGAAGGATAAAACTCGACGAGGATCATGAGTGTGACTTTGACGCAAGCCAAAACCGTATTGAGGACTTTTTAAGTCACGGAATGTTTCTTCAATCTGCATACGCTTGGTGTATAGCCTAACAATGCACCGTGAAGAGAATATGTCTGTTGGGATATTGGTTGCGAGTAACCAAGGCTCCATTGCAGACTTTTTATGGACGGCCTTTACGTTTTGTTGTTTGTTTTTTATAAAGATGAAGATGACAGAGCAATGGTTTTCGCTTGGCTAACAGTGTGAACCCAATGTGTTTGGGTTTACTATTCGCTTTGTTAAACAGAAACTTAATATGTTGCCACTGTTTTTTGACTAAGACGTTAACGTCACCCCTGACGCGTCCTAGATATCATCAACTTGTGTAAACCAGGTATTACGAAAGCCAGCATCCGTTATGATAATCGGCATGGCATGCGATGGTAAAAACGGCTTTGAAGTTGTCTAGAAATTGTTGATGACTTCGAGGGGAATTGTATTGTTTGAATGAAAATGTCTGCTCATAAAGAGTGACAGAACGACCATCCACGGCGACGGATGCTCTCAGTACCATGAGCCGTTCATACTCACGAATATCGGCCCAATCGACTAGGACAATAGGTTGTGGATTGATGGAACAAATTTGATGACAGTGCCATCGGTAAATATCGAGTCGGTCACGGTGTAAATGGCCGTTACCCAATAAACGGTCAACACGCTTAATACAGTGTTTGGTTTTAGCTTTAGAAGGCAGCGAGCGCCCGAGCAAAGTAAGAGTGAGTGCATCATTGATGAGCAAAGCTTTAACTGAGTCCATAAGTGAGTTGAGTCGCTTTTTGTGAATGTTAGGACAATGATTTTCCAGCGACTCGTGTAGTATTTGAATATCACGCATCTTGTTTTCATTCTTTTTGTTTTTGTGGTGAATCCATTAGATCAGAAGGCAAGATGCGTGTCTACTTATTGAACTACAAAGGGATTTTGTGGGGATTCGTAAGAACAAAGCGTTAGGCGACTAGGAGGTAAATGTGCCGGGATATAAGGTTTTAAGGCTGGTGAAGGTTTTATTCGTACGCATGATCTAATTAAAGCCTTAAATAATGATGTTCATATGGCTTTTAAGCTTCTAGAAGGAGATAAGCAGAATCAATATCTAAGGCGTAGCGTTGTACGTGCTGTATTTTCATACATTGAAGCGCTTATTGAAAGTACAAAGGTAGAGATTCGCACAAGTTTGAGATTGGAAAGGCCCAACTACGAAGCATGATGTGATCTCAGTAAAAGGTATAAGAGTGGGTAATGATATAAAACCGAATAACCCCACAGAAAATAGTGGGGTTGTGATCGGATGTTTACGTGTATATTTTCACGGCCTGATTATTCGCCTGCTTGGTGCTCTGGATAATCAAGCAGGCCTTTCTCAGCACCACCAAACAAGGTCTCCGGATCGTGTGCAGACAACGGATAATCGTTTTTAATACGTTTTGGTAAGTCGGGATTTGCAATAAATGGGCGACCAAAGCCAACCATATCAGCTAATCCATCTGTGATTGCTTGTGTCGCTTTCTCGCCATTGTAGCGACCAGCATAAATAATGACACCTTGGTATGCTTCACGTATTGCGTGCTTAAACTCTGTTGGCGTATCAGGTGCATCGTCCCAATCCACTTCAGCAATATGAATATATACTACATTCAGCTTATTGAGTAGCGCTGCAGCCGCAGTGTAGGTTTCGACAGGTGTTTTATCTACTGTACCGTTTAGCGAAGTAAATGGTGCAAGACGAACACCAACGCGTTCAGCGCCGATAGCATCAACCATTGCTTCTACGACTTCACTCAAGAAACGCAGGCGATTATCAATAGAACCACCGTATTCATCGGTACGGTTGTTGGCTTCAGAGTCAATAAACTGGTTCACCAGGTAGCCATTTGCAGCATGCAGTTCAATTCCATCAAAACCGGCTTCGATCGCATTGAGTGCTGCCTGACGGTATTCCCCTACCACTCTATTGATATCGTCTTTGGTCATTTCGCGTGGTTCAACCACATCAACGAAGCCTGGTTCGTCGCTTCCGTTGTCGATGAATACTTTTACATTTTCTGCTTTCAGTGCTGAAGAGGAAATCGGCTGTTGACCGCCAATGTTATCAGGGTGTGTTACACGACCTACATGCCAAAGCTGAGAGAAGATAACGCCCTTTTTCTCATGAACGGCATCAGTGACGTTTTTCCAGCCTGCAATTTGCTCTGGGGTATAGATACCGGGTGTCCAGGCATAGCCTTGACCCATTTCAGAAATCTGCGTGCCTTCAGCGACAATTAGGCCTGCTGTTGCACGCTGGGCATAGTACTCCGCCATCATATCGTTGGCGATGTTCCCTGGCTGACTAGCTCGTGAGCGAGTCATTGGCGGCATGACGATACGGTTTTTGAGCGATACTTTACCTAGCTGCAATGGTTGAAACAGTGCTTCTTTCATCGTGTTATTTCCCCTTACTTGCTAACTTGGATTAGCTCAATTTGATAACCATCAGGATCAGTAATAAAGGCGATATGCGTCGTTCCTCCTTTTACTGGGCCCGGTTCACGGGTTACGTTACCACCAAGGGTTTTGATCTTGTCGCATGCGGCGTAAATATCTTCAACACCTAATGCAAGGTGACCAAATGCATTCCCCATATCATATTGATTAGTATCCCAGTTGTAGGTCAACTCAATCGTTGTGCCTTCTGGTTGATCTTCGTACCCTACGAAAACTAATGAGTAGCGGTATTCGGTATTTTCCGTTTGATCCAGAATGCTCATACCAAGCACCTTGGTATAAAACTCAATAGATTGTTCTAGGTTCGTAACGCGGATCATGGTGTGTAAAAACTTCATAGTTAACCCTATTAAACGTTTCACCGAACTAACTTCCTATGACAGGGACACTTGTATTCAGGTAGCGTTATGATATCAATGATTTTTGAATTTGAAGTGAAGATACTTGGAATTAACATGAACAGGAAATTATGGTTTATTATGGGTTTGATAATTTATTGTTATGATTGGTATTCAAGGTTCAAATATCGAGTGCTTGCTCTGTCTAGCTATTTCCATCAACATTTGCCTGATATACACGACCAATACTGGACACGTCATTAACCCCTAGTTCAGATAATCCGGAACTCTATGGTTCGAGCTTTTCATTTAACATGGAATTGTCCAGTGTCGTGTCAGCTTAACCTTGGTTGACACGAATCTGCCCCATTCCAAGCTAGAAAAAGAATATACACATGGTTTGTTAATATGAGTTCGCCAGAGTATTTCTAATGGCATATCAGGTTCAATTGACTATATTTGCGTGGTACTTTAGATGTTCAATGAACATCGGAATTTTTTTAGCCAAGTGCTTTCTAGAAGAATAAAAAGCATACAGCACTAAATCATCAGGCTGATATTCCATCTCAACCACCTCCAAAGTGTCTGCACATATCTCAGCTTGGCAAAATTCTATAGGTAGTATCGCAAGGCCTAAACCAGATATTGCACCTGTTTTGGCAAGATACCCGCTGTTCACTTTAAAAGAAGACTGTACTTTTTGAGTAATCAGCTCACCTTTAGCGTTTTTGAATATCCACGGAGTTCCATTTAACGCGGTAAAGCTATTGATACAGGGAACATGTTTCAAATCGGTAATCTGAAAAGGTCTGGGAAAGCGCCGTAGGATTTTGGGGGATGCCACAACAGCACTTGGCCAGCGTTTAATCTCCTTAGCTACCCAACTATTGTCTTCGAGCTTTCCTCGATGAAAGCTTAAGACGATGTCAAAGCCATCAAGTAAATCCTCTTTCGGACTGATGCTCGTATCACAACATAATGAAACAGAAGGATGCAGGGTACAAAAAGAAACCACTGCTTGGGCTAATGCAGGCGAATCAGGCATTAAAACTTTAAGCTGCCCCATGACTTCATGAGAGTGCTGAGTCACTTCCTCAAGAGCATCATTAAGCTTGTCCAGCAATGGCTGTGTGCGTAAATAAAGATGTTCTCCTGCATCTGTCGGAGCGATTCGGCGTGTGGTTCTGTCAAATAGTCGTATATCCAGTCGCTCTTCCAGCAAAGCGATATGGCGACTGACATTTGATGTCGGCAAACTTAGAAATTCCGCAGCACGTTTAAAACTGTTGTTCTCGTAGACACAGTGAAAACTTTTTAACCACTGCTGTTCAATCTTATCAAGCATCTCATTTAGTCCCATAAAGTGGGATTATAAAACCAATAATTGACACTTTATTACCATAAACAGGCTAATACAATACTCTTCACTAAAGGTATCTAGGTAAGGTTTCCCCATGAGTTGGCTAGAAAAGCTATTGGATAAGAAGAACATAATTAGTACACGTAAAGCGTCGATTCCTGAGGGGGTATGGACTAAATGCCCCTCTTGTAACCAGATCTTATACCGCATAGCCCTTGAAGAGAATCTGGCTGTGTGTCCAAAATGCGATCACCATATGAGGATGGCGGCACGCCAACGATTAGACAGTTTTTTGGATAAAGAAGAGCGAACTGAAATTGCCAGTGAACATGAACCGAAAGATTTGCTCAATTTTAAGGATCTGAAACGCTATAAGGATCGCCTTGCTCTAGCTCAGAAAAGTACAGGAGAAAGAGATGCACTGGTTGTGATGAAGGGAAAACTGATGGGCTTACCTGTTGTTGCCTGCGCATTCGAGTTTTCTTTTATGGCAGGCTCAATGGGGTCAGTTGTAGGCGCACGTTTCGTTCGAGCAGTTGAAGCGGCTATTGATGCAAATTGTGGGTTGGTGTGCTTTTCTGCTTGTGGTGGTGCTCGAATGCAAGAGTCGCTAATGGCTTTGATGCAAATGGCCAAAACCAGCGCTGCTTTGAATCAATTATCAATGGCTAAATTGCCCTACATATCGGTACTAACAGATCAAACTTATGGTGGTGTCTCAGCTAGCGTAGCCATGTTAGGGGACATTAACATTGGCGAACCGAAGGCAAGAATTGGGTTTGCGGGGCGTCGAGTTATAGAACAAACCGTTCGAGAAAAATTACCCGAGGGCTTTCAGCAAAGTGAGTTCCTCTTAGAGCATGGTGCTCTAGATATGATTGTGGATAGGCGTGAGATGCGCAAACGAGTTGGTGGACTAATCGCTAAAATGACAAATAGAACTATTCCGCTGGATGTATAGCTTATAAGTTTTTACTTATATAGGTATTCAAAATTACGATGTACAGCCATATCCATGACTGTACAAACCAGAAATTATCCTTCGGATAATTTTAATCCACTAAAGCTAAAATGAAATTGCCCCATTATGCGTTAGTGCTAAAACTCATTCATATCCCGTTAATGATAGTTAGCGATATATTTTCTTATATCTTCTCCTTTAGATAAACACATAGATAAAGTCAGCCCATCGTCTGTAGTGGTGAAGTTAAAATGTCCTGCTTGATCCAAATTAGAAATGTCTGGTGCGAGAGAGTGAATGTATTACGCGAAGCATGGAGTTACATACTGGGGGAATGGTCTTCCTTGTACGATTGGTTTTTATTGGAGTGATTTATGGAAAACGAAGTGTATGACATCATTGCACCTTGGGTTAACGTATCGACGTGGCACACCAACCACCCACTAGCTCAAGAACGATCTAGTTACAAATTTCTATTGTATAGCCTCGTCGTAACTAACGAAATGATACAATTTTCACCCGAAAGATCAGCCTAACTAAAAGGATGGCTTACTCAAAATACTATCCAGTTCGACTCTAATAAAAGCTGATATTTCGGCCAACTTTCTTGGGAGTGGATTTTGGTAAGGGTAGGCGATATACATCGCTCTTTCCGTATCGAAAATTTTTGTAATATGGATGTTGTTTACGTGGCTACCTTTCATGAGGTAATTTGGAATGACACCAACGCCGATGCCTCTAGCAACAAAGTTCATTAGAATGGACGTATTATCAACTTCAATGACATCACTGTAATTCTTCTTTATCGACTCTTTACTCGAATGGTTTTTATAGATGAGTAACGTATTATTTTTAGTGTTGTCGATTTTCGATATTAAAATATCGTTATAATTTCCAACTTTATGTGCAATCAATGTGTCATCAACAACGTTATTAAGTCTAATCGCTATATCTACATTGCTTTCTAATAAATTCTCAACATTGTTACTTGATGATATTTCAAAGTTAACGGCAGGATACCGTTCTTGAAGGTCTTTAAGAATATCACCAAAAATAGAAGAGGCTATCGAGTTAGGCATTGTTATTTTAAATTTCCCACTAATACAGTCACTAAGTGATTTTGCTCTGTAATTCAACTCTTGTAAATTCTCTAAAGCTTCGATGGCAAGTTCTTTGATGCTTTCGCCATGATCAGTCAGAATGAGTTTTCTTGTTGTTCTGTGAACGAGCGTAACCCCAAGCTGTTTCTCTAAGGCCGCCAGTTGACGGCTGACTTGAGCCTTCGATTTTCCAAGCTCCTTTGAAGCCTTCGTCAAGGAGAGGTGCTTACAAATTGCCGCAAAGCAGATTAGCTCATTGTTCATCAATTCCATGATTGTTACCTATATGCAACTCTAAGTCACGTTGTCTTTTAAATCCCCACTTAGTATAACTAGCTTTCGTCGGAGGATGAAAGTGATATTTAAAAGTTGCAATAAAATAATGATAGATTATTACCTTAATAAAAAGTTGATGATATTGAATTAAACCGATATAACGAAAAGTTTAAATCATTTTTAATTAATCTTGAAAGTAAATAAAGTATAAAGATGTATGTTTTAGGGAAATAATTGAGACGTTTAAACTCGATGATCTTACTTGTTGATGGTTTTATTATTAATTAGGGTTCAATCCCACCAAAAGACTCAATAAATATTGAGCTATATTTATCACATTTAAACTATAACCTAACCAATGTAGAGGTATTAAACTATGAAGACAGAAAAACAAAGTTCGAAAAAATATCACTTTCAACGCGAAAATTTGTCTAGCTTGATAAATAATATTATCCGGTTTTATACAAAAGTGTTTATTACATTATTTGGTGATGAGATGAGAACTCGCCACCAAAAAAGTAAAATCAATGTACGAAGTACGTGTGAGCTTAGCGATCACATGAAACGAGATCTTGGTTTAGATTAATTGCTAGCTTTCACTCGATCAATTCGAATAGCCGAAGCTAAACCGTTCGAACTACTTCGAATCGAGGGACATTTTCGTTATACGTCAGTGAATGATCTTTATTTTAGACATCCTGGAGGTGTTTAAGCTAACGTATCTCAAAATGGTGTAAGATACTCTTTTGGTTTTGGCATGTTTCGAATGGGAACATCTGCTACTGGTCATAAGTGGATATCCGTTAGGGTTCCTATAATCGGCATACGTTTATTCCATCCTAAGTAGAAAACCGCTGGGTATGAATCTCACTTTTTTGTATATTCATTCAATCCATGTTGTTCTCTGTAATACATTAACGTTGGATTTGAAATAATATACTAATGCTTTTAGTTTCATTTTGACTACCGACTCTAAATGATTTTTGTCCATCTTCGAGCTTGCTGGTATGGCTAGCTCAGAGCTGCCCCTTTCCTTGTTAGTACAATCACTCATTCATAAGCTGTTTACTGACCAATTCGCAATGCTCGGAAACTCCCAGAGCGAGCGTTAGGAATATTTTTTCGTATTTGATCATGGTGACAATTGATCCTACAGCCTAGATTTATCTCTGCTGCTAATGTAGCGTGCATCATTAAACGAAACTTATATTGAAGGCGATAAATGAACATTAGAGAGTTTTCAGGCTTGGTTGGTGTGGGCTCTGTTCAGTAACTTAGTTGAGAGCCCAGTACCCAGCGACTCTCTCTGTAAAAGTAGCCTTTGATAGTGAATCATCACTCAATATGCGCCGCCACCCTAAGTACTTAGTAAGGTTTTTAGTCGCCACACCGCAGAGC
>NZ_JBVCPH010000028.1:0-28294 GCF_057456235.1 Photobacterium sp.
CTATCCCTTTGACTAATTTCATGACGATGCTTTAGCCAGTAGTAAAACCCACTACGCGATACAGCAAGAACCTTGGCCATTCTCATTACGGAGAACTGCTCAAGGTGCACTTGCATGAACTCGAAGCTCGCTATTTTAGATGTTTCGCGAAGTAGGTGGCGGCTTTTTTTACTATTTCAAGCTCCTCCGCTTGCTCGGCGAGGAGGCGCTTTAGACGAGCGTTTTCGGCTGCAAGATCAGCCTCGCGTTCACTGGCGGAGTCCTTCTTTCCGTTCTTACGCCAGCCGTATATTTGGGAAGCATGTAGATTGAGTTGCCGTGCTGCCTCTGGAACCGATGTTCTTTCCGCAAGCTTAAGCGCCTGTTCCTTAAACTCTTCGGTGTGCTTGATACGTGTTTTAGTTTTTGTCATTGTTTACCTCGTTAAGTGATTTTACTCGCTTAACTCGGTGTCTAAAACTGCTGGTTCAGATCATTACTTTAGGTATTACGAAAAACAAACGCTTTTGTGGGACTTTATGGAACGTTACGGAATCGTAACTTGCTGATTTTAATAAGTTTTAGATAAGAAAAAAGACGTCCTAGGACGTCTTGATTCAAGAATATGGCGGTGAGGGAGGGATTCGAACCCTCGATACGTTGCCGTATACACACTTTCCAGGCGTGCTCCTTCAGCCACTCGGACACCTCACCACAAATTGTTGTTGAACGCTGTGCGTCACAACGCAGCGTACTATAGTGATCAGGGACGGTCTGGTCAACTAAATTCAATCAAATCAGCATTATTTGTGCTTTTATTCAGCAAATTACACCGCATTCAACAAATAACGGCAGACGACTACTGCTCAGGTTTAACCGGGCTGTTACAATATCAAAAATTATTCACCAGCATTATTCTGTGGCGATTCAAATCAGTGTGGTCTCGGTTGCACGCAAAGAAATGAATAGTGGCACGAATAAACGAATTGAGATTTAGTATGTCCTCACAACCTTCTTCACAACTGACAGTGTTACTTCAAGACCCGGACCTTGCAGACCAGCTATTATCTGAAGCGCAAACCCGAGGCTTTGTTACCGCAATGGCAGCAGCCCCTCACCTTCTTGACCCATCGGAGTGGCTTGCTTTTCTATGGGGCGGGGATGAAATATCGCCGTTTACCAGCCATGAAGATCTTGAAGCTTATGCTAACGCGATCATTAATATTTGGAATGAAAGCCGTGAAGCACTACTTTCAGGTAGCTGGCAGTGGCCAGAAACGTGCTCACTCGATGACAAAGAGCTGGTGTCTGAAGATACCCGTGATTTTGCAGAAGGCATGTTGCAAGGCTGGCAACTAACCCGTGATGACTGGGAAACCATTATGCCTGAAGACAGTGAAGATAATGCACTGCTAGGCGGCGTACTGTTGTCTATCAGCCTACTGTATGATCCGGAAAATGCCATGATGGTTCTGGCTGAAGAAGGTGCTGATGGGCTTGCTCAGTTTGAAGAAATCTTCAACTCAGTCCCTACGATGATATGTGGTCTGACTCTGCGTGCACAGGCTTTAGTAAAGTTGCACTAATAGAGTATTGACCGGCTATAGTACATAAAAATGGCGGCTCAAATGGCCGCCACTTCAAAAAAGATCCGGAAAGTACGCTTAAGCGTTACCTTTCACCTTCAATTGCAATTCAGCTGCAAAATCAAGCATGCGGTTTAACGGGATCAATGACTTCTCGCGCAGCGACTCATCAACAAAGACCTCGTGTTTCTCGCCACCTTCTCGCAGTCCCAGCTCAATGGCTTTCAGGCCGTTCATTGCCATCCACGGGCAGTGGGCACAACTACGGCATGTTGCCCCGGCACCCGCCGTTGGTGCTTCCATTAACTCTTTTCCCGGTACCATTTGTTGCATCTTAAAGAAGATGCCTTTATCAGTCGCAACGATTAACTGCTTATTGGGTAGCTCTTTAGCCGCTTTAATCAACTGGCTGGTAGAGCCAACGGCGTCAGCCAAAGCAACAACGCTTGCGGGTGATTCCGGGTGAACAAGAACGGCAGCGTCAGGATACAGGGCTTTCATATCACGTAAAGCTTTCGCTGAAAACTCGTCGTGCACCACACACTCGCCCTGCCACAGCAGCATCTCGGCACCAGTTTGCTTTTGGATGTAAGCCCCTAAATGGCGATCTGGCCCCCAGATGATTTTCTTACCTTCACTATCAAGGTGCTCGACAATTTCAAGTGCGATACTGGATGTTACCACCCAGTCAGCACGTGCTTTTACTGCGGCTGACGTATTGGCATACACCACAACGGTATGATCGGGGTGGGCATCACAAAACTCGGTAAATTTATCTGCCGGGCAACCTAAATCAAGCGAGCATTCGGCTTCCAGAGTCGGCATCAGTACCTGTTTTTCAGGCGTCAGAATTTTTGCTGATTCCCCCATAAAGCGAACACCGCATATAATCAACGTTTTCGCCGGATGTTGATTACCAAAACGGGCCATCTCCAGAGAATCGCCAACAAAACCGCCGGTTTCTTCTGCCAGGGCCTGAATTTCAGGATCGGTATAGTAGTGGGCAACCAAAACTGCATTTTTTTGCTTCAGCAGGCTTTTGATTTTCGCTTTGTATTCCAGCTTATCTGCATCTGACAGTTGCACTGGCTTAGGTGGAAACGGATAAATCATTTCAGAGGGATCGAATGTTAGGCTCATGGCTCACTTGCTCTATCAGCTGGTCCTTACTAATCCGGATATTATACACTGCTAAAGCGTGTTTTATCACCTTTGATGCAAAGCTTTGCGTTTATGGCTCTATCCTAACCTTTGTCGACAGGCATACAAAAAGACCAGCGAGGGCGCTGGCCTTTAACCATTAATTCCGGCGATCAATTACCAAGCTTCTTCAGGTGACTTTCAGCCTGACGCGAACTGGTTGAATCCGGATACGCAGAAATAACATCTTGATAGTATTTCTTCGCCTCTCCGGGCTTTTTGCTGCGTTCGGCAATCACACCCAATTTCAGCATCGCATCGGCGCGTTTATTAGAGTCTTTAACACTGGCAACCGCGATAAAGTTCTCACTCGCTTCCGATAACTGATTCTGGGTAAAGTACAGCTGACCCAACCAATAATGTGCATTCGGCTTATAAGCAGACTCAGGATAAGCGGTTAAAAATTCATTGAAAGCTGTCACAGCACCGACATAATCCTTTTCTTTCAGAATAAGATTTACGGCTTTTTCATACGCTTCGTTTTCACTCACGTTGCTGGTATAAGTTTCTGAAGATGCTGATTTAGCCCCCATATCTTCAGCCTCTTTTTTCTGAGGCTGTCGACTTAATGTATCAACTTCGCGGTATAGTTCGCGCTGACGTTCAAGCATCTGACTTAAATCATAGCTATTGCGTTCAACCAAACCACGGAGCTCATCCATTTCAGATGCAATCTGATCCAGCTGGCGCTGCATATCAAGCTGTACCTGATTACGGGATTCAAGCATCCGCTCCAAGCGCTCAAGACTGCTGCCTTGAGCACCATTACTGTTGAGTTCAGTAACCGGAGCAGGTGCGGCGACCACCTGGGTCGCCGCACCAACCAGCAACGCTAATGCAATATTTCGCATAATGTTACTGTTCATAATGTTTACCTGTGATTAGTAAACAAGAACCGCACGACGGTTCTTCGCATAGTCAACGTCAGTATGGCCAAGAACTAGAGGCTTTTCTTCACCATAGCTAACGATTGAGATTTGGCTAGCAGATACACCCAGTGCTTGCAGGTATTTTGCAACAGCGGTTGCACGGCGTTCACCCAGTGCAATGTTGTACTCTGGCGTACCACGCTCATCGGCATGACCTTCAACGATAACTTTCATCTCTGGGTTGCCGCTCAGGTATTCTGCGTGAGCTTCTAGCATTACCTGGAAATCAGCCTGAATTTCGGCATTATCAAACTTAAAGTAAACAGTTTGCTCTTGACGAAGCTCCTGGCTACGTAGTTCTTGCTCAGACAGTGCAGCTGAACCACCGTCAACCGGTGTTGTCACTACAGTTTGCTCTGCACTTGTACCTGTTGTAGATGTTTCGGAAGCAGCTGAACTATCAGTGCTTTCAGTTGAGCTACATGCTGCAAGAGTCATCATTGGCAGCGCAATTGCCAGTCCCTTTAAAATTTTATTCAGTTGCATTTTATTTTTCCTTTCTTATCACTATTTACGGTGAGTGTTATTGGAACGGCCCCCAGGAGGGAGCTCGTACACGCCCGTTCGTCGCAGGTAATCGTGCTTTAAAACGGCCATCAATCGACACTAACGACAACTCATTAGATTTATTATTTACTGAGCTGTAGATAACCATGCCGCCATTAGGAGCTATGCTTGGCGACTCATCCAAAAATGTTTTTGTTAAAATTTGAAGAGCACCGGTTTTCAAGTCTTGTTTGGCAATGTTGTACCCAGAATCTGATCTGTGCACCATCACCAGATATCGACCATCGGGCGTCAATTGACCCCCAAGGTTTTGACTTCCCTGCCAAGTCAGGCGCTTAGTCAGACCATCAGCTAAATTTACTCGATATATCTGAGGTTTACCACCTCTGTCTGAAGTAAAGATCAAAGACTGACTATCTGGGTTCCAGAAAGCTTCGGTATTATTTGCCCGGCCACGGGTAACCTGAGTCAGTTTTTTTGTGGCCAGATCTTTTACGTAAATCTGCAGGCTGCCACTTTTCGATAACACCATCGCCAGTTTCTTTCCATCCGGTGAGAAACGCGGGGCACCATTATGACGCGGGAAAGAGGTGATCATTTCACGGGTACCTTTATAGATATCCATAATAAAAATCTGTGCTTGTTTGTTCTCGAAACTGACGTAAGCTAATTTACTGCCATCAGGTGACCAGGCCGGTGACATCAAGGGCTGTTGCGATTTCAGTACCAGTCGCTCATTAAAGCCATCATAGTCGGCAACACGCAGCTGATACGGGTACTTCGCCTTATCGTCAATAACAACGTAAGCAATGCGGGTTAAAAAGGCCCCGCGTTCGCTGGTTAATTTCTCGTATACCACATCGGAAATACGGTGGGCATATTGACGAAGACGGCTTTCCTTCACGGTGGCACGGTTATTTACTAGCAGGTGATCTTTGGTCAGAACCAGTTCGCCATTGCTCAAACCACGGCTGTCACCACTGGTTAACTGGCCGCGAACCAGATCAACCAATTGATAATGAATGACATAATTACCATCCGCATTCAGGCTGATCTTGCCCGTCACTAAAGCATCCACGCCCAGTGATATCCAGGCTGTGTAGTCAACTTGCTCTTCGCTGTATGGCGTTTGCGGCATTTTACTGGTCGCAATCGGACTGAATTTACCGCTTCGACGTAAATCTGAAGCAATGACCGATGAGATATCGGTGGGCAGTTTGCCTTCCCCTTCCCATTGAAACGGCACCACGCCTATCGGGCGGGCTGAGTCAATGCCTTCGGTAATGACCAGTTCAAGTTCAGCTTGTGCGATTTGGCTAAAACTCAAAAGAGCAATACACAAGCCCATAATCCAACGTTTCATCAACAGCTCCTTAATCATTGTGGGCTTACAGTCAGTCTGATACTGCGAAGTTTCTCGATAACCAGAGGATCATCAGGCATCGGGAACTGGCTCACTTTCACCACCGCCGCTTTCGCGGCTCGGCACAAACTTTTATCTCCGCCCGCTTCCGATGCATCAAGTAATAAACCATTAGCAGACAAGCGCATAGTCAAAATGCACTCTTTACCCAAAAAGCCCTGGTCTACCAGCAAATTTTGCTGGATCATCTGAGTGTAGATGATGCCATAACGGTCAGCTTCATCAGTTACAAACTGGCCTCGCGCCCCGCCACGTTGCTCGGTTTCCGCTTCTAAGCCAGAAAACATGTCGTTCAGCGCGGCTTCTTGCTGGCGCTGTAACTCTTTCGCTTCGGCGGCCTTTCGCTGAGCTTCCTTCGCTGCAGCTTCAGCTTTACGGGTTTCTTCTTCCGCTTTTTTCTTTGCTGCAACTTTCGCCTTGCGATCTTCTTCTGCTTTACGTGCAGCTTCTTCTGCCTTGCGCTGCTCTTTTACCTTTTCCTGGCGCGCTAATTCGGCTTTACGGGTTTCTTCTTCCGCCTTACGTGTCGCTTCTTGTTTTGCTTTGCGCTCAGCATCAGCTTTTGCTGCCTGCTGCTTGGCAACACGTGTCGCTTCGTCCGCCTTACGTTTCTCTTCTGCCGCTTGCTTTTTCTCTTGCTCTTTGACCGCAGCAACACGCTTGCGATCGGCTTCCGCTTTACGGGTTTCTTTTTCCGCTTGCAGCTTATCGGCTTTCAGTTCCCGCAGACGTTGCTCTTCTGCTTTACGCTGCTTCTCTAGTGAGTCCGCTTGCTGCTCAAGCCGTTTTAGCCGATCTTGTTCTGCTTGCTTTGCGGCATTACGTTGTTGTCGGATCTTCTGGGCCTGCTGGTTCACCAGCGCAGGATCGACAACCACGGCTTTAATTGTATTGCCGTGTATTTTCGGTTTATCCATAGTGAAATCCGTTCCCCATAACAGCGCAGCGAACAGTAACGCATGTAGACATAACGAAATGATGACGGCCACACTGTAATTATTCTTTTTCATCCAGCCGCCTGCCTATTGCTCTAAGGGTTCGGTCATCAAGCCAACAGATCCAACCCCGGCCTGATTCAGGGCATCGAGTGTTTCAATAATAAAGGAATATGACACTCGCCCATCTCCCCCCACCATCACTGCCGACTTAGGATTTATTTGCAACTCGGCCTTAACTCGGGTCAATAGATCTCTTTGTGCCAAACCGCGGATCATCTCGCCATTATCGACACTCAACCCCAGATTGCCATCTTGATCAACCTCAACAATAATAGGGGCACCATCACTGTTTTCAGCCAGTTCAGCGGCTGTTTTGGCTGTCTGTGTTGACGGGAGTTCGACATCCACCCCCTGAGTGACAAAAGGCGCGGTGACCATAAAGATGATCAACAGTACCAGCATTACATCAATGTAAGGAACGACATTGATTTCAGCCGTCATTTTTCGCTTCTTAGGCTGATAATTCATGGTTTATTACTCCTGACCGGCGGCAAATGCCTGACGGTGAAGAATACTTGAAAATTCTTCCATAAAGGTTGCGTAGGTGTGTTCCAGCTTAGAAACCTGATTGGTAAGCTTGTTATAAAACATAACCGCCGGGATCGCGGCAAACAGACCCATCGCAGTCGCCACAAGCGCTTCGGCAATACCCGGCGCGACCATGGCCAATGTGGCTTGCTTCACCGCACCTAAGGCGATAAAGGCGTGCATGATCCCCCAGACAGTACCAAACAGGCCTATATAGGGGCTGATTGAACCGACGGTAGCAAGGAAAGGAAGGCTGGTTTCCAGCTCATCGACTTCACGAGACAATGAAACGCGCATTGCCCGGCCCGTACCTTCCATCACGGCTTCCGGTACCTTGCCATTGCTGCGGTGCAGACGGGCAAACTCTTTGAAACCCGAGTAAAAAATCTGTTCAGTTCCCATCAGGTTGTCTTTACGCGCCTGAACTTCCTGATAAAGCTGTGAGAGATCAACGCCCGACCAGAAACGATCCTCAAAACGCTCAGCCTTGTTGGCAGCATGAGACAGTATCTGGGACCGTTTGATAATCATCGCCCAGGAAGCCACTGACATACCAAGTAGTATCAGCATAACGATCTTAACCAGCAGGCTGGCCTGCAAGAAAAGATCTAGAATCGAAAGTTCAGCATTCACTTAGATATCTCCGACTTAATATTTTCTGGAATAGCGATAGGTTTCATTGTCACAGGATTGATACAGGCTACCCTAACCGTAGCTTTACACAAGATTTGACCATCATTGTTAACTAAATCCTGACAAAATTCGATGGAAGCTTTGCGCACGGTGTCAGCTTTAGTACGTATGACAAGTTTTTCATCTAATCGTGCACCTCTGAGAAAATCAATGTCCATATGACGTACAACAAAGCTGGTATTGTCATCAAACATGCTTTGCTGGCTAACGCCAATACTGCGTAATAATTCAGTGCGGGCACGTTCGAAAAACTTGAGGTAATTGGAGTGGTATACCAGCCCTCCCAAATCGGTATCTTCGTAGTAAATGGTTACGGGCCATTTAAATACGTTTTTTTCTGTCATTTTCATTCCACAATAATGCCATTGAGTAAATAGCTGAATCCATGGACTAGCGGTATTTACTACGCTGTTTTTACTGACTACGATTTAAGTCGCTTACTATACCTAACTTAATGAGCTTTATGAAATTAAGAGAAAATAACTTGACCTCTATCAGGTAACATAATGTCAATTCTCAAGTTCAAATTCACATCAATCTTACCTCCATCCCCATTACACTTGGCGATTATGAATAAAAAAACAGCCTACTGCAAAACGCAATAGGCTGTTTAATCTGTAACGAGTTGTGACAATGTTTAAAACACGCGCAACTGTAAGATGTAAATGAGTACCGGCACTGCGAGGTATGGCGTAAAAATGATCTGCCAGTACCAGCGGCGTGGAATAAAGCCCACCCCGAAAATCAGTGCTGCGCAGGTCGCCCAAATCAATGCTATTGATATAATCGGGCCAAAACCGCCTATCGCCAGAGCAAAATCCGAAGGATCCCACATCACCAGGCCTGCCGACATTAATGCCAACAGCAAAGACAATGCGCGTAGCAGCGCATTATCCAGTGGTTGATGCAGTCTCTTTACCCAGAGGCTCAGGTTACTCACCCTTGTTATCCATATCTTCGGTTGTTTCAAGCCATAGGGCATTGATGATACCGAACGAGCAGGCTAGCAGAACACCTAAAATCCAAGCGAAATACCACATAGTCTGTCTCCTTAGTAAAGTGAACTCTTGTTTTCTTCGATAAACTTGTTATCAAGACGGCCAAACATTTTGTAGTAACACCATATGGTGTAACTAAGGATGATAGGTACCATAACAAACGCTACGCCTGTCATAATGTTCAGCGTAAGCTCACTTGACGTTGAATCCCACATAGTCAGGCTATGACTCGGAACCAGGCTTGATGGCACAACAAACGGGAATAGTGCAAAACCAAACGTCAGGATAATACCCGCCATGGTCAGGCTGGATGTCAGGAACGCAAAGCCAGCACGATTAGCGCGAGACGCCACCACGGTTAGCAATGGCATAACCACAGCAATTAATGGTGCAAGCCATAGCAGCGGATACGCATCAAAGTTTGCAAATAATGCACCAGATTCACGCATAACTTCTTTTGCTAATGGGTTCGACGGCCCATCAGTGATGATCTCAGAAGTAATAACGAAACCTTCAATGCTCTGTGCCCAAAAACCGGCGATCGCAAAACAGACTGCCGTCGCCAGCGCAGTGATTGGTGCAACGTTGCGCGCTCGAACATGTAGCTCGTCGGTCGTTTTCATCTGCAAGTATGTTGCCCCCTGAGTGACAATCATCATTAGGCTGACAATGCCGCAAAGCAGTGCAAACGGATTCAACAGCCCCAAGAAAGACCCTTTGTAAGTCGGGATCAACAGATCACTTAGCTCAAAAGGAACACCCTGAAGCAAGTTACCGAAAGCCACACCAAAGATCACTGGCGGTACAAAGCTGCCCACAAAGATCGCTTTATCCCATGTATTGCGCCATTTTGGTGATTCAATCTTCGAACGGTAATCAAAACCTAGCGGGCGTAACCAAAGTGCCGCCAGCGTCAGTACCATTGCAAAGTAGAAACCAGAGAATGCCGTCGCATACACCAAAGGCCATGCGGCAAACAGTGCCCCACCGGCGGTGATTAACCAAACCTGGTTACCGTCCCAGTGTGGAGCAATCGAGTTAATCATAACCCGGCGTTCTGTATCGGTTTTACCGATCACGTTAGTTAGAATACCAACGCCCATATCAAAACCATCTGTCACAGCAAAACCGATGCAAAGCACACCAATTAGCACCCACCAGATGAATCGCAATACTTCATATTCAAACATTGCTTACTCTCCCTAACTACGCTTCAACCTGACGCGATACCACATTCTGCGGAGCATCATTTTGTTCAAAGTGATAACGACCTGTTTTCAGGCTGCTTGGACCAAGACGAGTGAACTTAATCATCAGGTACATTTCAGCAATCAGGAAGACAGTGTATAGCGCTATCATCGCAACGATTGTTGTGATAATCGCTGATGGTTCTAAATTAGATACCGCCATTGACACTGGCAGGATCTCACCGACAGCCCATGGCTGGCGACCATACTCAGCAACGAACCAACCCGCTTCAACAGCGATCCATGGTAATGGAAGACCATACAGCGCAGCGCGTAGAATCCACTTCTTCTGCGTGATCTTATGACGACAGGTCTGAATGAACGCAGCACCAATAATACCGAGCATCAGGAAACCGGAAGCAACCATAATCCGGAAGCTCCAGAACAGCGGCCACACTGTCGGGATAGAGTCATCTGCGGCTTTAGCGATATCTTCTTCGGTTGCATCAACCACGTTATCGGCATACGGCTTAAGCAGGAAGCCATAACCAAGATCGTGTTTCACATCATCAAATGCTGCAATATTTTCCGGTGAGCGTTCGCCATTTCGCAGTTTATCTAACAAACCGTAAGCAACCATACCATTACGGATACGTACTTCATGCTCTGCTTTCAGATCGCGCAACCCTGTAACTTCGGTATCAATAGAGCGCGTCGCAATAATACCCATCAGATAAGGGATCTTAATCGCATAATCTGTTTCCATGGTTTCCTGATTAGGCAGGCCAAACAGGGTGAAAGCCGCTGGTGCTTCTTCGGTGTGCCATTCAGCTTCAATCGCAGCCAGCTTGCTTTTCTGTACATCACCCAGCTCATAGCCGGATTCATCACCCAGAATAATAACCGATACAATCGAGGCCATACCAAAAGAGGCGGCAATCGCAAATGAACGACGGGCAAAAGGAATATCCCGGCCTTTAAGCAGGTAGTAAGAGCTGATACCAAGAACGAACATTGCCCCCGTAACGTAACCCGATGCAACCGTATGGACGAATTTCACCTGAGCAACCGGATTCAGAATAACCTCAGCAAAGCTCACCATTTCCATACGCATGGTTTCAAAGTTAAATTCGGCACCCACTGGGTTTTGCATCCAGCCGTTAGCAACCAGGATCCACAGTGCGGAGAAGTTAGAAGCAATTGCCACCAGCCATGTTACGGCAAGGTGTTGGCGCTTAGACAGACGGTCCCAGCCAAAGAAGAAAAGACCGACTAGAGTAGATTCGAGGAAGAACGCCATTAAGGCTTCGATTGCCAGCGGAGCACCAAAGATGTCGCCAACATAGTGGGAGTAGTATGCCCAGTTTGTACCAAACTGGAACTCCATGGTCAGGCCAGTACTTACACCCAACGCAAAGTTAATACCAAAAAGTTTACCCCAGAACTTGGTCATGTCCTTGTAGATTTGCTTTCCAGTCATTACATAGACTGATTCCATGATGGCAAGCAGGAACGCCATCCCCAGAGTCAGTGGTACGAACAAAAAGTGATACATCGCAGTTAATGCGAACTGTAACCGCGATAGTTCGACGATATCAGTGAACATTGAGAACTCCTTTTTTCGTCAGGCTGACTGACGACAGTACGACACAGTGTACCGATTATTGGGCTTAGCAAAAAAAACGTAGCCTATATCACTTTAATTGATGCAAAACTGCAATTTGGGCCAACTCCCTGATGGTCACCTGATAAATCAAGGCCCCATCCGGTGTTGCAGTTCTGTGCCAAATTAGTTGATTTATTGTTAAGCTACAGCTAATAAAGTCATTGCTAATATTACTTATATTAGCCGCCCACAGCAAAGGATTTATCGCACAATTTGCTTTGATGGAGATCAATAAACCCTGTTCATATTTTAATCAGTGTCATTTTGGTTGATATAAATCAAATTTCAAAAAACAGCTTAAGCGGATTTATAATTCGGAAAATGACCGTTATTTTCCCCAAAAAAAATCACCTGATAAACTGTCATACCGCTCTGTTTTTATTCTTCACACCTTTGTCATTAACCACTATTTAAATAATGATAAAATCATAACCACTCATAAAAACCGCAACAATAATAAAAATAAACACTTTAAAACATAGACTTATTGAAAAAATGAAAGTAAGTCTAATTACTTTTTGTAATGCAATGATGCGAAAACATCGCATTACTCCGTCAGGGAAATACCTGCCATCAGCATCAGAAGCCGATTGTTCAGCCCAGACAGCAGCAGTGTATTTTTAGGCAGGTTGTAAACGGTTTCCCCCGCATGGCCTGAAGAGATTGAGGACGTCGTTATTGCCGGTATTTTCGAAAAAATCTTCACTCTGTAGCAACCGGAACGGTTGAGTTGTGCAAACGTGCCTGCTAAAAAGTACGTCTATTTGTGAGATTCGAACCAATTTAAACGAGGATTATTTGGAAAATAACGCTGATGTTTCGCTTATCCATCGCCTGATTTGTCATTATTTTGTAAACAACAGCGACGATAAGTGGCACCTTAGCAAGAAATAACCGGCACAAATAAAAAAACGAGGCCAGCTGGCTTCGTTTTTTTTACATTTAGGTTACCTGCACAGCCATCAACATCGCTGAGCGGTATTAGCGCGCTTCGGGTATATCTAAACCAAAGTGTAAATACGCACGGTGGGTAGCAATCCGTCCCCTCGGGGTGCGCTGCAGGTAGCCCTGCTGGATCAAGTACGGCTCAAGCACATCTTCGATAGTATCTTTCTCTTCGCCGATTGCCGCAGCCAGGTTATCCAGCCCTACCGGCCCACCCATAAATTTATCAATGATGGCCAGTAACAACTTACGGTCCATATAATCAAAGCCACTGCTATCGACGTCCAACATATCTAATGCTTTCGCCGCGGTATCCGGACAGATATGGCCATTGCCTTTGACTTCGGCATAATCACGCACTCGGCGCAGTAAACGGTTAGCGATACGTGGCGTGCCACGGGCACGCTTAGCCATTTCCATCGCCCCCTCTTCTTGCATTGAGAGCCCCAGACAATTTGCACTTCGCTTCACAATGTCTTTTAAATCTTCGACTTTGTAATATTCAAGACGCTGTGTAATACCAAAACGATCGCGCAGCGGTGACGTCAGCGAACCGGCCCGCGTGGTTGCACCAATTAATGTAAAAGGCGGTAAGTCAATCTTGATAGATCGCGCAGCCGGCCCTTCACCAATCATGATATCCAGCTGATAGTCTTCCATGGCCGGATACAATATCTCTTCTACCTGAGGGCTGAGACGATGGATCTCATCAATAAATAACACATCATTAGGTTCAAGGTTCGTCAGCAATGCCGCTAAATCACCGGCTTTTTCTAACACCGGACCCGAAGTGGTACGAATACTCACCCCCATTTCGTTGGCTACAATATTCGCCAACGTTGTTTTACCAAGGCCTGGAGGACCAAAAATCAATAAATGATCGAGTGCTTCTTCACGGAGCTGGGCTGCTTTGATGAAGATTTCCATCTGGCTACGTACATGATCCTGCCCCTGATAATCATCAAGTAACTTAGGACGAATCGCGCGATCAATAACCTCATCGTCACGGCTTTCGAATGTATTTGATATTAATCGATCTGCTTCAATCATAATGAACTATGCCTGTTTCGCCTTACACCATTGAACGCAGTGCTTCGCGGATGATGTTTTCGCTACTCATGTCAGGTTTCACTACTTGTGATACCACTTTTGACGCTTGTTGTGGTTTATAACCCAGTGCAACCAATGCACTGACGGCTTCATCTTCGGCGCGAACAGAAGCAGGACCCTCAACAGATGCCTTCGATGCCGCAGCATCCGAAGCCGGTGTAAAGAGATCCCCTTCTCCCCACCCTTTCAGGCGATCCTTCATTTCAACCACCAGACGCTCGGCGGTTTTCTTTCCGACGCCAGGGATTTTGACTAAGGTACTTATGTCTTCATTCTCGACACTCAGCACAAACTGACTGGCAGTCATTGCAGACAAGATGGCCAGGCCCAGTTTAGGTCCGACACCATTGGCTTTAATCACTTCGCGAAACAGCTCTCGCTCGCTCTTTTTATTAAAGCCATACAACAGCTGAGCATCTTCCCGGACAATAAAGTGAGTACAGAGAATGGCTTCCTGGCCCACTTCCGGCAGTTCATAAAAACAAATCATCGGCATTTGAACTTCATAGCCGATACCGCCGACCTCGATGGTTACTTCAGGCGGTTGTTTTTCTAAAATCGTTCCACGTAGTCGGCCAATCACGGCAAAATCTCTGTCTGAATTGAAATGGGCTCTAGGATAGTAAAGTGCTGGATGGATATCCAGCACTTTATCTCTGTCGTATTTAGGAAAGGAGGGGAGTTAGACAGTGTAAGCTGATGCTCACTTAGCCGCGATCTGAACAGATACCACCGCATTCAGCCCATCGGCTAATGCTTTAAGGGCTTCTACTTGCAGTGCTAGTTGTGCCCCCTGGGCCGCAACTGACTCTGATACCTGATTGGTTTCCACCACGCCATTAGCCACTTCGGTACTTGCCGCATTCAGCTCTTTCAGTGCATGAACCTGATGGCTCATGATATCTGCCAGCTGATTCACATCCGTCGAGATACTGCCGACTTGCTCAATAATTCCCGTCAGTTCTTGCGCCGTTGCCTGAATAACTTTCTGGCCGTGATCCACTTCTTTACTGCTTTTCTCTAGCAACGCACGAATTTCAACCGCCGAATCATTACTTTTTGCCGACAGCTCGCGTACCTGATCGGCGACAACGGCAAATCCTCTACCCTGTTCGCCTGCTCTGGCCGCTTCAATGGCGGCGTTTAACGCCAGTAGATTGGTTTGTTCTGCAACCGAAGTGATTAAGTCTGCCACTAACACAATTTCGTTATTACTGCTCAGAATACGTGCGATGGCGTTGGTCGACGCATCTAACGACTCGGAACTCTTCTGTGCTTGCTGACCAATCATCTGACTACGGCTTTTCAGTTCAGTGACAAAGCGATCTGACTCATCAATATCTGACGTCATCTGAATCAACTGCTGGTTCATCTGCTCTGCAGCACTGGCCTGAGAGTCACAGTTAACATTTAAATGATTCACTTGCTGGTGCAATTCACCCGATTGCTGTTCAAGCTGGTTAGCGACCTCTGATAGCTGGCAAGCATTACCGCTGGCCTGATGTAGCACGACGGATAACTGCTGCTCGCCTTGCTGTGCCTTCTCTGCGGTTATCTGGCTTTGCTGTTGCGCCAGCTCTGAAGCAACAATCGCCGAGTGACGCTGTTTCATCGTGTAAGCCTGTGCAACGCCGATAACCACCAGAGGCATAATCATTCCCGACCAGGTTTCTACAACCAACGCTGAATCTGACAAGACTAAATCAGGGAAAACCTGACCAGCTAGAAATGCGTTCACCATCCAGGCTGCGGCCGCAATCACCAATGAGCTCCAAATCGTCGCCAGCAACGGTTTTGCGGTAAGAAAAAAAGCAATAATCAGCAATGGAATCCAAAAAGCCTGAGTAGAAGTAACAATACCGCCCGTTTGATAAACGATATTCAGAGCATGAGTGACCATACCCAGGAAGCCAATATTAAGGGCTAAACCCGGGGTCCGAAAAATACGTAACACTACCCCGGCAAGCACTTCACAACCAATCAGGATTAATGACGTCAGCACGAACAGTGAATGATCATGCTGATACCATTTGATCAGACTATACAAGCCGACAAAAAATGACAGCAAAGTGAAAAATAATAATGTATCAACATGACGGGCTTGCTCTCCCTGCCATGACTCAGAAGAAGGCAAAAATAATTTTCGCCAGAATGCTAATGGGGTCATCATTTTCTATCTCTTAATACCAATCACGTCAGTCAACTTATATGACCTCCGACCAATATATGCTAGTTAGTGATATTTCTATAAAACAAAAAGCAGCCAGGGGCTGCTTTTATGATCGGGTTAGCATATTGTAAAAACCATTTCATCAATACACATTATAATGATGATCTTCATGACCTTATCTGTAACGCCCCCGACGAGCACTGCTGGCATGGCCCGCCATAGCAATAAGCGTCTTATGAGTATGGGCATGACAAATTGCGACCGCTAAGGCATCAGCAGCATCGGCTTGGGGCTTTCCCGGTAATTTCAATACTGAGCATACCATATGCTGTACCTGTGCTTTATCGGCCCCACCCGTACCAACCACGGCTTGTTTAATCAAGCGGGCGGCATATTCACTGACCGGAAGATCACCATTCACGGCAGCAACAATAGCACTGCCGCGGGCTTGGCCAAGTTTGAGGGCTGAACTGGCGTTTTTACCCATAAAAACTTCTTCAATCGCAAATGCATCAGGTTGGAATTGGGTGATAACTTCAGAGACGCCTGCATAAATTTGCTTTAACCGACCGGGAATATCTTCAGCCGAGGTACGGATACACCCGCTGCCAAGGTATTCGAGGTGTCGCCCGACTTGGCGGATCACACCATAACCGGTGATTCGAGAACCGGGATCAATTCCTAAGATGACTGTCATTCAGTTATAGCTGCTCTGCCACTTCATCGGTAATATCACCGTTGTGATAAACTTCCTGAACATCATCCAGATCTTCAAGGGCATCGATCAGACGCAACAACTTAGGCGCTGTCGTGATATCCAGTTCGGCTTTTGTCGAAGGAACCAGCGTCACCTCTGCATTTACCGCTTCAAAACCTGCCGCATCCAACGCATCTTTTACCGTACCGAAGTCTGACGGGGTGGTGTAAACGTCGATTGAACCATCATCGTTTGTTTCAACATCATCAGCACCGCCTTCCAGCGCCGCTTCCATGATTGCATCTTCATCGATACCCGGAGCATACGAAATCACACCTTTCTTATCGAACAGGTAGTTAACGCTTCCATCGGTCCCCAGATTACCACCCGATTTACTGAATGCGTGACGTACCCCTGAAACCGTACGGTTACGGTTATCCGTCATACATTCAACCATTACCGCAGTACCTGCCGGGCCGTAGCCTTCATAGATAACCGTTTCCAGGTCATCTTCACCTTCACCGCCGGCACCACGCTTAACCGCGCGGTTGATGGTGTCACGTGTCATATTGTTTGATAGTGCTTTATCAACAGCCGCACGTAAACGTGGATTATTTTCAGCTTCCGGGCCACCTTCTTTGGTTGCCACTACGATTTCACGGATTAGTTTTGTGAAGATTTTGCCACGTTTAGAATCTTGTGCAGCTTTACGGTGTTTGATGTTGGCAAATTTACTATGACCAGCCATGAATACTCCGAATTAGAATTAGCTTGTAGGCTTAACATTTCACGAGGATGAAAAAATGGCCAGTGAAACCACTGGCCAAAAAGAACACTGCGCTTAACTAAAGTACTTGGTCTTTATTCAGCATTCTTTTCTGTAACATTGTTTTCTTTCGCGGTATCTTTTTTTGCAATAGCAACGGCAATAGACAACTCTTCGAGTGATGCCGGGTTCGCAAGACTTGGCGCATTCGTTAACAGGCAAGAAGCTGCTGTTGTTTTAGGGAATGCAATAACATCACGAATGTTATCAGTACCACATAGCAGCATGACTAGACGGTCAAGACCGAAAGCCAGACCCGCGTGTGGTGGCGTACCGTACTTCAATGCTTCCAGTAAGAAACCAAACTTCGACTGCTGCTCTTCAGCGTTAATACCCAGCAGATCAAACACGGCCGCTTGCATCTCTGCATTGTGGATACGTACTGAACCACCGCCCACTTCGTAACCGTTGATGACCATATCATATGCATCCGAGTTAACACTCTCAGGATTAACGGCTAATTCTTCAGCAGTGACACCCAAAGGAGAAGTGAACGGGTGGTGCATGGCATGCAGGTTACCCTCGTCATCGTCTTCGAACATCGGGAAGTCAACAACCCATAGTGGAGCCCACGCACTCTTATCTGACAGGTCAAGGTCTTCACCCAGCTTCAAGCGCAGTGCGCCCATTGATTCCGTAACAATGCGCTTTTTATCGGCACCGAACAAGATGATATCACCCGTTTCTGCATTGGTACGTTCCAGAATGGCGGCAACAACTTCCTCGTTCAGGAATTTCGCTACCGGAGACTGAATGCCGGCCAGACCCGCTTCGCGATCATTGACCTTCGCCCAAGCCAGGCCCTTCGCGCCGTAGATAGTTGCAAATCGGGTGTACTCATCAATTTGTTTGCGAGATAGTGATGCACCACCAGGTACACGGATCACCGCCACTCGGCCTTTCGGATCGTTAGCCGGGCCGGCAAACACTTTGAAGTCGACATCTTTTAGCAGATCTGCAACGTCCACCAGCTCTAGCGGGTTACGTAGATCCGGCTTATCCGAACCGAAACGTCGCATTGCTTCTTCATACGACATCGTTGGGAAAGTACCCAGATCAACACCCAGTAACTCTTTCCACATTTCGGTGATCATACGCTCAGTCACTTCACGCACTTGCTCTGCGCTCATGAAAGAGGTTTCAATATCGATCTGAGTAAATTCCGGCTGACGGTCAGCACGCAAATCTTCATCACGGAAACATTTAACGATCTGGTAGTAGCGATCGAAACCAGACATCATCAACAGCTGTTTAAAGAGCTGAGGAGATTGTGGCAACGCATAGAAGCTACCTTTATGGACACGGCTCGGTACTAAATAATCTCGGGCACCTTCCGGTGTCGCTTTGGTCAGAACCGGTGTTTCGATGTCTAAGAATGCGTTGTCATCAAGGAAGCGACGAACAAAGCTTGATGCTTTCGCACGCAGCTTGATGCGGTCGCTCATTTCAGGACGACGCAAATCTAAATAACGGAATTTAAGGCGCTGTTCTTCAGTATTTGTCTGATTGAAGTCTAGCGGTAGCACGTCAGAGCGGTTGATAATTTCCAGGCCTGTTGCCAGTATTTCAACTTCACCGGTCGCCATGCCTTTGTTTACCTGGCTCTCTGGGCGAATACGTACTTCACCCGTCAGGTGAATACAAAATTCGTTGCGCAGTTGGTTAGCCACTTCGAATACATCTTTCATATCCGGATCGACGACTACCTGAACAATACCTTCACGATCTCGCATATCGACGAAGATCAGACCGCCTAAGTCACGGCGACGATTAACCCAGCCGCATAATTCTACTGTTTGTCCTGCTAGGGACTTGTTCAGGTGACCACAATATTGGGTGCGCATATGAAATTCCCGATCTATTTACTAACTTTCCTGTGAGCGATTTCAGCAAGCGAATTACTTACCTTGCACAGGCTGATTCATTCCCGGCCACAAACCGTTCAATATTCATCCAATTTAAGATGTTAAGTGGGGCCGAGACGTAAAAATGACGAAACATTATAAAGCAAAAAATCCAATGAAGGAAAAATCACAGCCATAATTCAATGAAAAAGACCAAGAACCATTTCGCTAAAGACAAATGATCGCATTTTCTCTACAATACGCGACCTTTCAGGGATCACCTTCGTTAAACTCAGGGAACCCTGTTTTTTTAGTTAAGAGGTTCGTGAGAATGGCAGGCCACGATAATATTTTTGCGGCACCAATCGAAAAGCTGGGCGATTTTACATTCGATGCAAAAGTCGCTGAAGTTTTTCCGGATATGATTCAACGCTCTGTACCCGGTTACAGCAATATCATTTCCGCTATTGGCATGTTAGCGGAACGCTTCGCCAAACCCCATTCGAAGATTTACGATCTGGGTTGTTCGTTAGGTGCCGCAACCTTGTCGATGCGCCGTCATATCAATCAAGAAGGCTGTGAAATCATCGCCGTTGATAATTCAGCCGCCATGGTTGAGCGTTGTCGCCTTCACATTGACGCCTACCGTTCAGACACCCCCGTACAGGTGGTAGAAGCCGATATCCGTGATATCGAGATCACCGATGCTTCCGTTGTTGTTCTGAACTTTACCCTGCAGTTCCTGGTACCGGAAGACCGACAGCGTCTGCTGGAAAAAATCTACGCCGGGCTGCGACCGGGAGGGATCCTGATCCTTTCCGAAAAATATATTTTTGACGATGAGCGTGCGCACGAGCTGCTGATCGACTTGCATCACGACTTTAAACGCGCCAACGGTTATAGCGAACTTGAAATAAGCCAGAAACGCAGTGCCATTGAAAATGTCATGCGTCCTGACAATATTGAAACCCATAAAACGCGCTTTACCAATATTGGCTTCAGCAGCAGTGAAGTCTGGTTTCAGTGTTTCAACTTCGGCTCTATGTTTGCCATTAAATAAGGTATTTCGTTCCAATATGTTTAGTTTTTCTGAATTTTATCAGCTGATTGCCCAGCACGACCAATTACGCCCTTGGCTAAATACTTTGCCAAAGCAACTAAGTGACTGGGAAGAGGCCGAACATGGCGATATGGGACGTTGGATCCGGGCATTGAACAAATTTCCGACCTACAAACCGGATCTTGTTGATCTCAAAGATGCTGTCAGCGTAAAAAATGAAGACGCTATTGCATCGGGAGAGCAAAAACGTCTGGAAAGCCTGCTACGTCTGTTGCACCCATGGCGTAAAGGCCCCTATCAGATCCATGGCATTCATATTGATACTGAGTGGCGTTCTGACTGGAAATGGGATCGCCTGTTACCGCACATCTCTCCGTTAACAGGTCGTTCTGTGCTGGATGTGGGCTGTGGTAACGGTTATCACATGTGGCGCATGCTGGGTGAAGGTGCCAAACTGGCCGTTGGTATTGACCCATCCAACCTGTTCTTAATTCAGTTTGAAGCGATTCGCCGTTTAATGGGCAATGACAACCGCGCCTTTTTATTGCCTTTAGGTATTGAGCAACTCCCTGAACTGAAAGCCTTTGATACCGTTTTCAGCATGGGTGTACTGTATCACCGCCGCTCCCCACTCGACCATATCATCCAACTGAAGAACCAGCTGCGCAAAGATGGTGAAGTGGTGTTGGAAACCCTGGTTATTGATGGCGACGAAAATGACGTTCTGATCCCGACACATCGTTACGCCCAAATGCATAACGTCTATTTCTTCCCCTCAGCCAAAGCACTCAAAGTCTGGATGGAGAAGTGCGGCTTCGTTGACGTTCGTATCGTTGATGAATGTGTCACCACCACCGATGAGCAACGCTCGACAGACTGGATGACAAACAATTCATTGCCTGAATACTTGAACCCGGAAGATCCCACTAAAACGATTGAAGGCTACCCGGCGCCAAAACGCGCTATCCTGATCGCTAGGAATCCTGACTAAGCACTGACAAAGGGATGCTATTCGCATCCCTTTTTATACGCTAAACTATCGCTGTCTATAGAAAAATAAGAAGTATCTCTGGGAGACACCATGCTTCGCCGCAGTATACCGTTACTTACTTTCGCAATACTTTCCGGCTGCACCCTTGCGCCGTCGCATGACCAAGAAAAAACGTTGCATGCCATTACGGCAATGGAAACTAACGTTAACGGTCAACTTACCGCAATGTCAGAACAAATAAATGAACAGAATGAATACATTGCTAATCTTGAAAAAGAGCTATCATCAATTGCAGAAGATTTGAATAGAGAAAAAACGAGTGCCGATACCAGATCTCAGGTCATGGTTGAGACAAATATCATCCCGCCCTCTGTCATTAAACCTGTCGCTGATCCCAAGGTGGCACATGGTAAAGCTATTCTGGGCGAAGAAGAATGGGTTTGGCTAGACTCAGTACAATCACGCTTTAAAGCCCGAATTGATTCTGGCGCAACCACATCATCACTGAATGCCCTCGATATCCAAATTTTCGAGCGCGACGGTAAAGAATGGGTTCGTTTTAATCTGAACCATAACTCTGAGGTCTATGAGCCCAAGCCGGAGATCGTTGAAGCACCGGTTTTACGTTGGGTGAAGATCCGCCAGTCGACGTCTGAAAACGCCAGTCGACGTCCAGTTATTGAAGCATGGGTGAACCTGGGGCCATTGCATGAGAAAACGCAGTTTACCTTGGCTGATCGTAGCCAGATGGTTTATCCGGTGCTACTAGGCCGCGAGTTTTTTAAAGACATTGCACTTGTTGATGTTGGCAAACAATATGTTCAGGGACAGAGTGTTCACAAGCCGAATATTCAATAGATAAAACGCTAACAAGAAATGATGAGGATGTTATGACGTCAAGAATACCGTTTTACTTTTTAATTTCATTGCTCGTCATTGCAGGTGCTGCGCTAAGCCAATACCGTCATGCTATTTACGGTGTGCCGTGGACGCCCGGCGAAGAACGTGCACTGTGGGAACTCGAAGCACGTATCGAGTTTGACGCCATTGGTGATCCGGTTAAGATCTCGATGGCAGCCCCTGAAACACAACAGGGGTTTACCCTGATCGATGAAAGCACATCCTCTCCGGGTTATGGGGTGGCTCTGATCGAGACAGACAATGGCCGTCGGGCCGAATGGTCAATCCGTCAGGCCACCGGCAAGCAAATCCTCTATTACAAAACCCAGATGCTGGTTGATGATCAAGCAAGCTATCGGGTGATACCACCGAAAGGCGATCCTGTCGCCGTTAGCCTTGACAACCCGCAACAAACGGCAGCCATCGCGATGCTGACTCAGGCACGTAAGCTGTCAGCAGACAACCTGACGTTTACTCGTGAGCTCATAAAACAGTTTAATGACAAGCAGAACCAGAACGCATCACTGCTGCTTAACAACCTGAGTCGCGAAGATGCCATCATCAGCTTGCTCTCACTTGAAGGCATTCATGCCCGTCTGGTCGGTGGCCTGCAACTTGAAGATGGCCGCCGCCGCCAAAGTATCAATCTTCTGGTTGAACTCTGGGACGGTCAACAGTGGCAGTTGTTCGATCCGCAAACCGGTATCGAAGGTAAACCGAAAGATGTTTTAATCTGGAACCAGCAAAGCCATTCACTATTAGATGTCGTCGGTGGTCACAACTCCAACATCAGCTTTTCGATTATTGCCCAGGATATTACGCCTCAGCAAGCCACCCGTGAAAAAGTCGTGGCCGACGATCTGTTGAATTTCTCGATTCACAGCCTGCCGGTTGAAGAGCAGGCCATGTTTAAAACCATTATGCTGGTGCCAATCGGTGCTTTGGTTGTGGTTTTCCTGCGTATTATTATCGGCCTGAAAACATCCGGTACCTTCATGCCGGTATTGATTGCCGTGGCGTTTGTTCAGACTCAGCTGCTTACCGGTATTCTTGGTTTCTTACTTATCGTCGGCACCGGCTTAATTATTCGAAGTTATCTGTCTAATTTGAATTTGCTGCTGGTAGCCAGAATATCTGCGGTAATCATTACGGTAATAATGATCATTTCAGTATTCACCGTTGTCGCCTTTAAAATCGGCCTGGTAGAAGGCTTGAGTATTACCTTCTTCCCGATGATTATCTTGTCATGGACCATTGAGCGTATGTCGATCCTGTGGGAAGAAGAAGGCGCCAAAGAAGTCCTGGTTCAAGGTGGCGGTTCACTGCTCACCGCAATACTGGTCTACCTGGCAATGACCAACGATATGGTACGTCACCTGACCTTTAATTTTGTTGGTATGCAACTGATTATTCTCGCTCTTATCTTAATGCTCGGTAACTACACCGGTTATCGCTTAAGTGAATTACGTCGCTTCAAACCACTTGCGGAGGACTAACTATGTCACTGTTTTCACAGTTTACCTCTCCGTTCAAGCTGCGTGATCGCGGCATTATGGGAATGAATAAGCGAAACCACAGTTACATCGGCCGGTACAATGACCGTAGTCTCTATCCGCTCGTTGATGACAAACTCAAAACGAAGAAGATTGCTCAACGTGCCGGTGCGACGGTTCCGGAGCTGATTGGGGTCATTCACAGCCAGGGTGGCGTCAGAAATGTCCACGAGATGGTCAAAAACTGGCCGGGATTTGTGATCAAGCCAGCCCAGGGCTCGGGCGGGAAAGGCATTTTAGTTATCATCAAGCACAAAGATGGTATTTATACCAAACCCTCTGGTGTGGAAATCAATAAACAAGATGTCGAGCGTCACATCACCAATACCCTGGCGGGGCTCTTTTCACTCGGTGGAAAGAATGATGTTGCGATGATTGAAGATCTGATCCAGTTTGATGACGTGTTCGATGGCTTCAGTTATGAGGGAGTGCCAGACGTCAGGGTTATCGTTTTTAGAGGCTATCCGGTTATGGCCATGATGCGTTGCTCAACGGCAGCCTCAGACGGTAAAGCCAACCTCCACCAGGGCGCTGTCGGCGTCGGGATCGATATCGCCACAGGTAAAGCGATTCGTGCGGTACAGTTTGACCACCCTATTGAACGCCACCCGGATACGGGCAGGTTGCTTAGCGAACTTTCGGTACCCAATTGGACTAAATTATTGACGCTAGCGGCAAGCGCCTGGGAGATGGCAGGGCTTGGCTATATGGGCACTGATATGGTACTCGATAAGATAAAAGGGCCAATGGTGCTTGAGCTTAATGCGCGTCCTGGTTTGGCGATACAAACCGCTAACGGATGCGGACTGTTACCTCGTTTACACCATATAGAAAACTTAGGTATACCAAACATGCCGCCGACACCTGCTGAGCGAGTGGCCTATGCGGCCGACCAATTTGGCGTGAAACCGGCATTCTAAGTCCACTTCTAATTAATAATAAAAGCCCTGACAGTGATGTGAGGGCTTTTTTATATCAGAAAGATATGTAATTAATATCTGACTATACCGAACAGAGTGGAATCAACATGACAGTGCACTCCCCCCATCCGCTGTTTGAGGCAGCTATCGATCGCACCGAGAGCAACAGCATAAAATGGAATAAATACAAAGGCAGAGACATTTTGCCGATGTGGGTCGCAGACAGTGACTTCCCAGTGCCCGAAGCCATCACTGACGCGCTGCATCGACATATTGATCACGGTATTTTCGGTTATGGCCAACCGCCGCCGCGATTGGCGGAACTACTGGTAGAACGAATGCAACGCAAATTCAACTGGCAGATACAGCCCGAGTGGATTGTGTATCTGCCGGGATTAGTCTGCGGCCTTAACCTCGCTGTGCGTTCGCTAACCACAGAGCATCAAACTGTTGTCAGTCCAGCACCGATCTACCCGCCATTCATCTCTGCGGTAAAAAAGGCCAAACGGTCGCTTTCTGTTGCCCCCGTCACCTTACAAAAAAATCGCTGGTTAGTTGATTTCAGCCAAATCGAATTCGCACCGGAGACAACACTATTACTGTTATGTAACCCACTGAATCCAGGTGGTACCGTGTATCGCCGCGATGAGCTAGAGCAAGTTTTATACCTAGCCGAACAGCATGACTTACTTATCTGTTCAGACGAAATCCATTGTGATCTGATTTTAGAGCCTAACCTGCAACATATCCCATTTGCCAGCCTCAGTGAAAGTGCTGCGCAACGGTCTGTAACGTTAATCTCGCCGGGTAAAACGTTTAATCTTGCCGGATTGGGTGTCTCAATGGCGATTATTCCGAACCCGACGTTAAGGCATCAATTTTGTCAAGCGAGAGAAGGCATTGTGCCCGAGGTAAATGTGCTCGCTTATACTGCCGCTCAAGCGGCCTATGAACACGGCCAACCCTGGCTCGAAGACCAGTTAACCTATTTACGACTTCACCAGCAAAAGTTGGCGCATGAAATAAATGCGATGCCTTATCTGAAGCTGCATCAGATAGAAGCCACTTACCTAGCATGGATTGACGCCTCAGCGCTTCCTGTAGCCAACCCGTTTACGTTTTTTGAACAAGCAGGGGTCGGCCTGTCATCTGGCGCGGATTTTGGGAACCCGCATTTTGTGCGGATGAATTTTGCCTGCAGCACTAAAATACTCGAACAAGCCTTGCAACGAATGCGCATTGCTATTGAAGCGCTGTAGCGTCAAATAAGTAACTATCCAGTGATACCAACACCTTTAATTATTTAGATCTAAAGTTCTGACATCTGAGACCGATAAACAG
The DNA here is from genome assembly GCF_057456235.1 of Photobacterium sp. Classification (NCBI taxonomy): domain Bacteria; kingdom Pseudomonadati; phylum Pseudomonadota; class Gammaproteobacteria; order Vibrionales; family Vibrionaceae; genus Photobacterium; species Photobacterium sp. The sequence continues at coordinate 26,052 of NZ_JBVCPH010000028.1, forward strand.
ATATCGTAACCAGGAACCTCTTTTATCAGATGCAGATCCACACCTTAGATAAAGCAATGCTGATCAACGAAGTGCAGCTCGGCAACCAGCTCAACCATGCGGTTGAAGGTGGGCGCCGGGCTGATTTCGCGTTGATGCTGGCCATGCTGTCGCCGGATCACCTGGAAAAGAACCCGACCGATGCTCCCCCCGTGCAAGGAAATACAGAGGCGGAATTACGCGCATATTTTGAATTACCCGATCCACAGCCATTAACCAGCACCGAGAGCTGCTACGAAAAAGCGGCCGCCCAAGCCGATGCTTTCCATCAGGGGGGACTAGCCAGCTCGCAATTTCTTCATGAACTGCAACCAACGGCATTAACGTTTCCGCCATTAGGCACCAAAGGGATGCCCGAGGAGATATACCACAACCTCTCCGGTCATGAACGCCGCCGCCTGCCTCCGACAGAAGATGCAACCATTCAGGCATCTCCACATGATTTGTATTTATCACTTATACAATCAAAACGTTATGCCGAGATGTATCAAACCGGATAAATTGCACAACAAGCCAGACTCTCTCACACAAATAAATATTTCGTGACCACCGTCATAGCTTTGACACAACCAGCAATAACCACTGTCACACTTTACTAACATTTAATAACAAAACAACACAATATGCGTGCTTTTTCACATTTTAAACAATCTGAAAACGTCACTATGACAAGAGTTGTTTCGACGAACCTTATTGGTACGGATGGTGATTATGAATATCGCGCACTCTGTTATATTAATTACAGCGGCAGGCAGCCCGATGGGGAAAGCTCTTGCGCTTCATTTCGCTTCGCTTGGAGCAAAATTGGCGTTAGTGGATATTGATGCTGAACGATTAGAGTTGACTCACCAGGCTTGCCTGGCTTCTGGCGGAACAAGTTACCCGTTACTGCTTACATCGCAGGATGAGCCAACCATCGCCGGGTTAATAAATGACGTTGATCAGCATTATGGTTCGATTGATGTATTGATTAATTACTGGCTGGGTGCCGATCTGCCAACACTTTTCAGCCCCTCTTCTGTTGACGTGTTTTGCCGCTCGATGACTGAAGTGGCAACGACCTTTTTTACCTTCGGTAAACAAGCGGCAAGCTATATGCGAGAGCATCATTGTCCAGGGGTTATTATCAACCTGGCAGCCAACCAGCCCGATAGCCAGATTCCAATAACAGAGTGTTCGAAAGCTGTCATTTCAGGTCTGACACAGAGCTGGGCCAGGGAATTGGCAGAATTTAATATTCGGGTGGGCGGCGTCGTACCACTGGTGTTTAATGATGAGGCATCCCACTCACAGAGCAGCCCTTTCAGCCAGCCTCTGCAATACGAAATCGTTCGAAGCGTCGAATATATTGTAGAAAATGACTACTTTAATGGCCGGATGATAGAGGCAGAAGTGGGGTAAAGGCAGGGTCTAGGGTCTAACTCGTTACTTGCTACTGATCTAAAAAAGCCCGCCAAAATGGCGGGCTTAATGATTTACGGCAAAAGCAATGCGCTAGCTATAACAGATGATTATGCTTTAGCTGTTTCTTTCTTTGCTTTAGCTGTCTTTTCAGCAATTACAGCATCTTTTTCAGACTTCTTGATAACAGTCGTACCTTCGAACGTTTCACCTTCAACGTAAGGAGTACCGTAGTAAGAAGCCATTAGTACTTCTTTCAGCTCGCTGATTAGAGGGTAACGTGGGTTTGCACCAGTACACTGATCATCAAACGCTTCAACTGATAGCTCGTCTAGTTTCGCCAGGAAGTCAGACTCTGGAACACCCGCAGCCTGGATAGATAATGGAATATCCAAATCACCCTTAAGCTCTTCTAACCAAGTTAGCAGACGCTCAATTTTCTGAGCGGTACGGTCGCCCGCTTGAGACAGACCCAGGTGGTCAGCGACTTCTGCATAACGACGACGCGCTTGTGGGCGGTCATACTGAGAGAATGCCGTTTGCTTGGTTGGGTTATCGTTCGCGTTGTAACGGACAACGTTAGAGATAAGCAGTGCGTTAGCTAGGCCGTGTGGGATGTGGAACTCAGCACCCAATTTGTGCGCCATTGAGTGACACACACCCAGGAAGGCATTCGCAAACGCGATACCAGCGATAGTCGCGGCATTGTGCACTTTCTCACGAGCGATTGGGTCAGCAGCACCATTCGCGTAGCTTGATGGCAGGTATTCTTTCAGCATCTTAAGTGCTTGAAGCGCCTGACC
>NZ_JBVCPH010000029.1:0-10225 GCF_057456235.1 Photobacterium sp.
GGGGAAGGATTCGAACCTTCGAAGGCGGAGCCGTCAGATTTACAGTCTGATCCCTTTGGCCACTCGGGAACCCCTCCACAAGTGCGGAGCGGATAATAACAAACATTTAGATGCTGTAAACCCTTTTCCTTTGAAATTATGTGCGCTTGCTGGAATTTTCATCACATCGAAGGTTCTAGTACCTCAATCTGCAGATTTGAATGAATTCAGCGGGCATTTGAGCGATCCGTCATCCCGGAATTGAGACACCAGCTCTCGGAGGGCCTGTTCCGGTCGTGCTTCTGAGTACGTAAAAGTAGCTGTGCATACTTTATTGCTTAACTTTACATTTCTTTACCCTGCTTCATCGTTGGTTCAGATATCATTGGACCAGGTTGAATTTATTGGTTTTGTTATCATGAAAAAAATGCTGGTTGCTGTATTCGTTGCTGCGGCGTTATCCGGTGGCGGATTGCTGTCTTTTCTCGGTGGTTCGGGTTATCTAAGCCAATCGCAGGCAGCCGAAAAGCAGGTGAATCCTCGGGCAAGTCGTGTTGTGGCGGTCACAACAGGCGAAGTGACGTCACACCCTGTCGCGCAATCTTTATCCCTGATCGGAAAATTAGTGGCCCAGCGCTCGGTCAATGTTGCCACGGAGGTGGCGGCAAAAATCGACAACATTGTTGTTGGGAGTAATAGCCGGGTAGAAAAAGGCGAACTGCTGGTGCAGTTAGATGATGTTAAAACAGAGGCCGCTTTTGATGAGGCGCAAGCTTACTTTAATGATGAAAATCGTAAATACACCGAATATGAACGACTGGTAAAGCGTGGTGCGATTACCCAGACCGAGCTGGATGCCCAGCAAACGAGTGTGAATATTGCGCAGGCCCGATTGAAAGCCGCGCAAGCTGAACTGCAAGATCATGCTATTCGCGCGCCATTTTCCGGTACCGTCGGCTTAATCGACTTTAGTCCGGGTCATATGGTGACCGTGGGAACCGAGCTGTTTACTCTTGATGATCTGTCTGGCATGCGGTTGGATATTCAGGTTCCTGAGCAGTACTTATCCTATCTGATGGTCGGTATGACTGTTAGCGCGACGAGTCAGGCCTGGAAAGGGCAGACATTCAGCGGTGAAATTCAAGCGATTGATTCTCGGGTGCAGACGGATTCCCTCAATATCAAAGTGCGGGTTATGTTTGATAACGCAGACGGAAAATTAAAACCCGGCATGCTGATGGCGGCCAATATCGGTTTTGTTCCTCAAGAGGCTGCAATTATTCCGGTTCAGGCCTTGGAATACTCGGGAACTAAGCGATTCGTTTATTTAGTCGATGAGCATGACATTGCCCGGCGAACAGAAGTGGTGCTTGGTGCCCGGATTGACAGTGAAGTGGTGATTGAATCAGGGGTTGAGATCGGAGAGCGGATTGTGGTGCAAGGTCTGGTCAATATGCGAGATGGCTTGCAGGTGAATGATTTGACCGCCAGTAAGCCTGGAAACAAGACAAAAAGATCGGAGGATAATGCCTGATGTGGTTATCTGATGTTTCCGTTAAGCGACCGGTCGTGGCAATTGTACTCAGTTTGCTACTATGCGTGTTCGGCTTTGTCTCGTTTACAAAACTGGCTGTACGTGAGATGCCGGATGTCGAAAACCCGGTCGTCAGTGTCAGAACAACCTATGAAGGGGCATCTGCCACCGTCATGGAAAGCCAGGTGACGTCGCCGATTGAAGATGAGTTATCGGGGATCAGTGGTATCGATAACATTACCTCGGTCACGCGCAACGGCATGTCCCGGATCACCATTGAATTCAATATGGACTGGGATCTGACGGAGGGAGTCAGTGACGTGCGCGATGCGGTGGCCCGTGCCCAGCGTCGCCTGCCGAATGAAGCGAAAGATCCCGTGGTTTCGAAAGATAACGGTTCCGGTGAGCCTGCGGTCTATATCAACCTTTCATCTTCAGAGATGGACCGTACCCAGCTGACCGATTATGCCCAGCGGGTGCTGGAAGATCGCTTCAGCCTGATCAACGGCGTGAGCTCGGTCAATTTGAGCGGTGCGCTCTATAAGGTGATGTATGTGAAGCTCAAGCCTGAGCTGATGGCCGGGCGAGGGGTGACCACCAGCGATATTGTTAACACCTTAAAAAATGAAAACGTTGAATTACCCGGCGGTGAAGTACGTAACGATACAACCGTGATGTCTGTACGTACCGCCCGCTTGTATCAAACCCCTTCTGATTTTAACTATCTGGTGGTGCGCACCGCGGCCGACGGCTCGCCGGTGTACCTGAAAGATGTCGCCGATATAGCCATTGGGGCGGAGAATGAAAATTCGACCTTCAAAAGCGACGGGGTGGTCAACCTCAGCTTAGGTATCGTCACCATGTCAGATGCCAACCCGTTGGACGTCTCAAAAGCAGTACGTGCGGAAGTGGAGCGGATGCAGAAGTTCATTCCGCCAGGCACCAGCCTGACCCTGGACTATGACTCGACCATCTTTATTAATCGCTCTATTGCCGAAGTCTACAGCACGCTTTTGATCACCGGTGCGCTGGTCATCTTGGTGTTATACGTCTTTATCGGGCAGGCAAGGGCGACGCTGATCCCTGCCGTGACCGTACCGGTTTCATTGATATCGGCGTTTATTATGGCTTACTTTTTTGGCTTTTCTATCAACCTGCTGACTTTGATGGCGTTGATTTTGTCTATCGGCCTGGTGGTTGATGACGCCATTGTGGTGGTGGAAAATATTTTCCACCATCTGGAAAAAGGTGAATCGCCACTGCTGGCCGCTTATAAAGGCACCCGGGAAGTGGGCTTTGCGGTTGTGGCAACGACCGCGGTACTGGTGATGGTCTTCCTGCCGATCTCCTTCATGGAAGGCATGGTGGGGCGTCTGTTTACCGAATTTGCCGTATTGCTTGCCATGGCGGTGATCTTCTCCTCGCTAGTCGCGCTGACATTAACCCCGGTACTGGGCAGCAAGATGCTGAAAGCGAATGTAAAACCGGGCAAATTCAATCTGTGGATTGATAGCCAGTTTGCTAAGTTAGAAGGCATGTACCGCGCAGTGGTGACAGCAGCGGTTAAACGTCGCTTCATCGCCCCGGTCGTCGTGGCGGGCTGTATCGCTGCGAGTTACGGATTGATGCAGGTTGTGCCTGCGCAATTGGTTCCGCAGGAAGATCGCGGGGTGTTGTTTGCCTTTGTTAAAGGTGCCGAGGGGACCAGTTATAACCGTATGGTCGGCAATATGGATGAAGTAGAAAGCCGTCTGTTGCCAATGCTCGGGCAAGGCGTGGTTAAATCGGTCAGCCTGCAAGCGCCTGCTTTTGGTGGCCGTGCTGGCGATCAGACCGGTTTTGTGATTATTCAGCTGGAAGACTGGGAAGATCGCAGCGTCAACGCTCAGCAGGCCTTAGGTATGGTCAGCAAAGCATTGCAGGGTATTCCAGATATCTGGGTCAGACCGATGATGCCGGGTTTCCGTGGCGGATCGTCAGAGCCCGTGCAGTTTGTACTGGGCGGATCGGATTACAATGAGTTGTTCAAATGGGCGACTCAGTTGCAGGACATCGCAGAAAACAGTCCGATGCTCGAAGGCATGGATCTTGACTACGCAGAAACAACCCCGGAGCTGGTGGTAACGGTAAACCGCCAGCGTGCTGCTGAGCTGGGTATTCCGGTTGCGGACATTGCTGAGACACTGGAGATCATGCTCGGCGGCCGCAGTGAAACGACATTCGTTGAACGTGGTGAAGAGTATGATGTGTACTTACGCGGTGATGAGAACAGCTTCAACAGTTCGGCCGATCTGAGCCAGATCTACCTGCGAGCGGAAAATGGCCAGCTGATCACCCTTGATACGGTGGCAGATATTGAAGAAGTGGCCTCACCGCAGAAGCTGAGCCATACCGAGAAACAGAAGTCGATCACCTTGAAAGGCAACCTCGGGGCTGGTTATACCCTGGGTGATGCGCTGAATTTCCTTGATGAGCAAGCCATTGAGATGCTGCCGAGCGATATCACCATCAATTATTCCGGCGAGTCGAAAGATTTTCGCGAAAACCAGAGTGACATCTTCCTGGTCTTCGGGCTGGCGCTACTGGTGGCCTATCTGGTACTGGCGGCCCAGTTTGAAAGTTTCATTAACCCGCTGGTGGTGATGCTGACGGTACCCATGGGTATTTTCGGTGGCATGGGCGGTTTGTGGCTGATGGGGCAGGGGCTGAATATCTACAGCCAAATCGGGATGATCATGCTGATTGGTATGGTAACCAAAAACGGGATCCTGATTGTCGAGTTTGCCAACCAGCTACGCGATAAAGGTGTTGCGTTTGAACAGGCAATCATTGACGCCTCGGTGCGCCGTTTGCGTCCTATCCTGATGACGGCTTTTACCACCCTGTTCGGTGCTATTCCGCTGATCCTCTCAAGTGGGGCCGGCTCTGAGAGTCGTCTCGCCGTCGGTACTGTGGTGTTCTTCGGTATGGCCTTTGCGACGTTGGTGACCCTGCTGGTGATCCCTGCGATGTATCGTCTGTTGTCTGGCAAGACGACTTCGCCGGGCCATGTCGCCGCGCAGCTGGAAAAAGCCATACAGCATGACTATATAGGTCGCGCCAGTCACGGTGATTTGCCAGAAGTAAAAGAAAGTTAATATTGGTGAGGTACTCATCTTGTTTGAATCGGAAACCGCCTCAAGGGGCGGTTTTTTGCTGCATTGAACATAATTTCTCTTCCAGTACCCGATGGGATTGGTAGAATCAGAGGGTATAGTCAATTAAATACCCTTGATCGCGTTGCGAAACGCTCATTAAAGAAGAAACCCATGTCACAGAATCAGTCTGAAAACCATGCTTTGTCTGAAAAACAGGATAAACCGGTCCGATTAAATAAATTTATCAGTGATACAGGCTTTTGCTCACGCCGTGAGGCGGACAAGCTTATTGATCAAGGACGAGTCACCATTAATGGCCTGTCACCTGAAATGGGCACCAAAGTGCTGCCAGGTGACGAAGTACTGGTGGATGATAAGCCGCTGCGGGCCAAAGAAAAGCCGATCTACATTGCGCTGAATAAGCCGACCGGTATTACGTGTACCACTGAGCGCCACATCGAAGGTAACATCGTTGATTTTATCGGCCATCGCAAGCGTATCTTTCCTATCGGACGCTTAGATAAGCCGTCTGACGGTTTGATCTTCCTGACCAATGACGGTGATATTGTTAACAAAATTCTTCGTGCCGGTAACTCGCATGAAAAAGAGTATGTGGTGCGTGTCGATAAGCCGATCACTCAAGAGTTTTTAGACAAAATGGCGTCAGGGGTGGAAATCTTAGACACCGTGACTTTGCCGTGTAAAGTGAGCAAAGAAACTAACTTCTCCTTCCGTATCGTGCTGACGCAGGGCTTAAACCGCCAGATCCGCCGTATGTGTGAAGCGTTAGGCTATGACGTGTATAAACTGCGTCGTGTTCGTATCATGAACATCACCATCGATGGCCTGCCTAATGGTAAATGGCGTTATCTGACCGATGATGAAATTGTCGATATTAACCGTCTGATCGCTCAATCAAGTGGTACCGAAGAAGCATCGAAGGTCGATAGCAATGGCAAGGAGATCGCCAAAGCAACCGACGCCAAGTTGTTTGATAGTCGCCTGCAAGAGGCGGGCGAGCGCCATATCTCTGCTCGTAATCAAGATCCTTCACGCCCGCGCAGTGTCAGCAATGGCGAAGTGAAGTACAAAACCTACAAAGGCAAGGGAGAGAGTCAGTCTCGTCGCTCGAATGAACGTGACGGTAAGCATGGTGATTCCCGCAATGGCAGCACTGATAGCCGCCGTGGTGGCCGTCCGAATCGTTCTGACAATCAAAACAGCGACCGTCAGGCTCCTCGTGATAACCAATCTCCTCGAGATAAGAAAGCTTCGCAAGAGACTAAGCCAAGCCAAAGCGGCATCAAGAAATGGCGTTCGAAAAGCGAGAGAGGATAAATAGCAGCCCTGGGAAGAAAAGGCCCTGGGCCCTAGGTAAGAACGAAGAAATGAAAATCGTGAGTTTTTATAAAGGCTCACGATTTTTTTATCGAGAAAAGCCAATAAACCGCCAGACAGTAGACTTACATACTTACTCAAGACTCAACGGGCGATTATCAGGGATCCATTTGCGATGAAATATAAAGGGCTTACATATCAAGCTGGTTCTTCATGGCTGGACAATTCCGTGCACAATGGATCCCTGGTCTATTACCTTCTTTGGGGCGATAAATTGGTCATATCAAGTTGATTCTATATCTAGATGTCAGTATTGAGTCTTACTGGGATGACAACCTTTTATTTCATCAAAGGAATATAAATAAATTGAACGCATCATTTTCTATGTGAAACAGTATTAGCCCCAGAACCCCTCTCCCTCCGCTCTGAATATTTTCCCCCTTGCATTCCGCCTGCTGAATTTGCACTATGTAGTGACTGACAAAATGAATGAATAATGACATTCGGACGAATAGACAGAGGAAGTAATGGCAGGCAATACGATTGGACAACTATTTCGCGTCACCACTTTTGGTGAAAGCCATGGTCTGGCATTAGGCTGTATTATTGATGGCTGTCCTCCGGGTCTGGCATTGACCGAAGCAGACATGCAGCACGATCTTGATCGCCGTCGTCCGGGAACATCTAAGTACACGACACAGCGTCGTGAAGCAGATGAAGTAAAAATCCTTTCCGGTGTATTTGAAGGCCAGACGACAGGTACGTCTATTGGCCTGCTGATTGAAAATACCGATCAGCGTTCAACAGACTATTCCAACATCCAGGATCTGTTTCGCCCTGGCCATGCCGATTATACCTACCACCAGAAATACGGAGTACGTGATCACCGTGGCGGTGGCCGTTCTTCTGCCCGAGAAACGGCGATGCGTGTTGCTGCCGGTGCAGTAGCAAAAAAATATTTAAAGCAGTTACATGGCATTGAAGTGCGTGCTTACCTGTCGCAAATAGGCGATGTAAAAATCGATAAAGTCGATTGGGATCAGATCGCTCAGAATGCATTTTTCTGTCCGGACGCTGATAAAGTCGATGCTTTCGATGAGCTGATCCGCAAGCTGAAAAAAGAAGGCGATTCCATTGGTGCCAAACTGACAGTGGTGGCCAGCAATGTGCCAGTTGGTTTAGGTGAACCGGTTTTTGACCGTCTGGATGCTGATATCGCTCACTCATTAATGAGCATCAATGCCGTCAAAGGGGTCGAAATTGGCGATGGCTTTGGGGTGGTTGAGCAACGTGGCAGCCAGCACCGTGACGAAATGACCTTGCAGGGTTTTAAAACCAACCATGCTGGTGGCATATTAGGCGGGATTTCATCGGGTCAGGATATTATTGCCCACATTGCACTGAAGCCGACTTCGAGCATTACCGTACCGGGCGAGACAATCACCAAGCAAGGCGAATCGGCGGAAGTGATCACCAAAGGTCGTCACGACCCATGTGTGGGGATCCGTGCGGTACCCATTGCAGAAGCAATGCTCGCGATCACCTTGATGGATCATCTGCTGCGGCACCGCGGCCAGAATGCCGGTGTCGTGACAGAGACGCCGAAGATATAGTTTAGAGACGAGGGACTAGGAGCTAGATTAGAGGGGCGAGTTTTTAGAATCTCGCCACTCGCTACTTGTTTTCCTAGTTTCTCGCTACTTGCTTCTCGTCACTCGACTCTTCTAACCTGAATACCGGTAATCGCCAGCTCCATTGTACCGCGGCCATGCGGGCAACAAATCCCACCACTAACGTCGAAAGGGTCGCGATCATTTCTGGCACGGCAAAAAACATCATGCCGTAGTACATGCTGCCGGCAAGAAAAGCAACCGATGCATAAAGCTCCTTATGGAGCACCATGGGTTGCTGGCGGCAGATAAGATCACGTAGCAGGCCGCCGAATATCCCAGTGACCACCGCAGAAACAATACAGATGATCGCCGGCAAACCCATATCCATCGCAATACGGCAACCGATGATACTAAAGACAATCAAGCCAACCGCATCAAGAATGATGAAAAATTTATGGAAGCGTACGACCCATTTAGCAATAACCGTCGTTAACAAACCGGCAAGGCAGGTGATCACAAGGTATTGAGGGTTTGCCACCCAACCTAAAGGATAATGGCCCAGCAAGACATCACGTACCGTCCCGCCACCAATCGCAGTCGCACTGGCAACCAGCATAACACCAAACCAGTCCATATGACGTTTACCCGCAGCCAACGCACCGGTCATGGCTTCGGCAGTAATACCAATTATATAAAGTGTTGTTAATAGCATGAGAAATATTCAGTATAAATAAAGAATGAAAAGGATAGGTGGATTGTATTTGTGATTTACGTTTGATTCGAATGAAAAGATTATCTCCATGCATTACCTGTATTCATGGTTGTGGAAGGGCGATTCCATGGCGTTCTAGTTTGAGTAGGTAGCAAGAGGCGAGTAACAAGAAGCGAGTGTTTGAGGTGCTAGAAAATCGTCCATGAGCCTTTTCTCGTATATAATCAGTACCTAAATGTGTTATCTCTCAATGTGGGTATCGGGTTAATCGGAGAAGACGGACATTGACCGTTTCAATCTTATGCGTTTAGATACTCGTATCTCGTACTTCGAACCTGAAATAACCATGCCCCATAATTACGACGATCTCATTCAAATTTTTAACGACATTTTTAGCGGTAGTTTCAACACTGAGTTAGTGCTGGGTGGTGATGAGCCGATCTATTTACCCGCTGATGACAGTCACTCCCGTCACCGTATTATTTTTGCGCGTGGTTTCTTTGCTTCAGCCATGCACGAAATAGCTCACTGGTGCATTGCCGGCCCGCAACGTCGTTTGCTGGAAGACTATGGTTATTGGTACGAACCGGATGGCCGAATAGCTGAAGTACAGGCAGAGTTTGAAAAAGTCGAAATTAAACCCCAAGCAATCGAGTGGATCTTGTCCGCCAGCTGTGGTTTTCGATTTCAGGTCAGCTGTGATAATCTGAGCGGCAATTGCGAGCCAGACCGAATAGGTTTTACCAATAAGGTACGGGAACAGGTACTTGTCTACCTAGCTCAAGGTATACCAGAACGCGTAAGAATTTTCTCAGAGGCGCTGCGTGAGCATTACCATATTGCCCCTTTGCAACCAGTAGATTTTCAAGCGTCAAATTAGAGATGAGTGTTTAGAGGCGAGTTTCGAGTAATACGTATCTAGAAACTAGTCCCTCGAACCTAGGTCCTACAATTTTAATAAAGAGAAAAAGCGATGATCCAGCAATACGAAGAGAAGCTATTAACCTTGATCGATCTGATGGTAGAAACGGCATCAGACGATCAGCTATTTGCTGGGGGCTACCTCCGCGGTCACATTTCACTGTCAGCAGCGAGTTGTGAGATGGAAGGCATCAGCTCGGTAGAAGCGATGAATCAGGCCGTTGATGCCAGCCTGACTGAAGCGCAGTCAGAGCTGAATCCTGCTGATCGACTAATTGTGAAAGAAATGTGGTCTCAACTGCAGCAGAGTGTTTGAAAATTGTTTAAAGGTTGATGGGTAATATAATAATAGCGCCATTAAAATGGCGTTGTTATTATAGACATTGACGGATTCTATTATTTTAGCTGTTTATTTTTCTGTGCTTAAATATTTGCGTTTATAGTCAGAAGATTTCGCAAAGATAAGAATTGGAATAATCACAAATAAAAAACCCGCAGCATATTCTATATTCTCATTGGCTAATAGCTGATAACAGCTGGTTGAGAAAATACCGATAATAATCAGTATGTTAGCCTTGTGGGTGTATGGGTGGCTCACTGAAAAATGGGCATATTTTCTGAACATAATTTTTAAACTCGTCTACAAGATATTATAAATGTATATATGCCACTGATTTAGTAATTATTATTTTTTAATGGCAAAACAGTTAATAGTTAATTCTATTGAAAATATGGAATTTGTCTGTAATGTTTTTTGATTTTTACGTATAAAATCACGGTATTTAGTACTATAAATAAAATAATAGAAGTGAGTTTCTAGAAGCGAGGGGCTAGGAGGGGCGGTAAGAGCGGACCTATGGCCCTGAGGCTCTATGGGAAAAGCGAAGTTGTGCTGTAATTTGATTGACATCCATGTAAGTCAATTGCACGCTGCCCAGAACCCCAGAACCCCAGAACCCCAGAACCCCAGAACCCCAGAACCCCAGAACCC
>NZ_JBVCPH010000030.1:0-8740 GCF_057456235.1 Photobacterium sp.
ATCGGCATGCTCTTCCAGCACCTGAGGCTGAATGCCCCGGTGTTTAACCTCTGTCAGCAACCACGGCTCGTTCCATGCGTCATTAGGGTGAGCTTGTAATGGCTGGTAATAACCGCTGGTAAGCTGACAGCAATCACTGACCCCCGCTAACTTTCCGTTTATCTATTCTCCCCTGTTCAAGGGTACGTGTTGCAATGCCTGTACCCTCGGCCTGTATGGAAAATTGACCGGGGTAGCTATTTTACCTTTGCGTAGAAACATTTGATTCAAATAATATTATGAAACAACTAACCCGCTTTTACCGAACTGCCCGCCTGCACTTTCCCGCCGCAGCTGATTTTAGAGCCGCCGACGGCGATGGGCTTACCATTCACCAATACCGACCCCACACCCGATGCGATGCTGCGCGGATGCGGTGGATGCTTGGGTTTGATATGCGGCATTAATGCATCGCCCTGGCGAGCAACAGGGCGGCCGTCAATGAAGACATCTGAACTGGCTGAAATGATCGGGGATGGGTGAAAACCATCATGCTGGGTGCCGATGTCACCCAGCAGTGCTGCTTTAGGCATAGTAAAATCCTTTTTGTTTATCGTCATTATTAATCAATCTGTGAACTGATGATTATTCTGCTTTTTCGATTTGTTGCTGCTCGGCTTCATAGGCTGCTTGCATTTCATAGAACTCGCGTTTGCGTTGTTCATAAATGTGTTCAGGGATATACGGGGGCACAGCTTCTTTGTTACCACGGATCATGTCACGAAAGTCACTTTCCATTTGGATCAACGGGTTATTCTTCTTCCGTCCTTCCATATCATGAAGGTAGTTCCAGAAGGTCGACTCATCATTGGAGGCATACAAATCGTGCCAGTAATTATCAGGGCGGCCGCGCTTGCCTGCTTGGTCATATTCGACTGTGGTGGGGTCTAAATGACGAAACGGCTCTAACTCGGGAATATCGGGCAATGGTTCTTCGATATCCATAAAGCGCAGCAACATATCCCACGCGGCATGGGCATCACGAATATTGCTGCCTGCGCCATAAATTGAGATGCTGAACTTATATTGTTCACGGTAGCGATAGCGCATTTCCAGGTTAAAATTACAGGTACCGTTGGCCATCATATCTCGCTCTATAACCGGGTCAAAATCTGTAAAATCAAATTCGCCAAATTGGGTAACCACTTTACCTGTTTCACGATAAAAACCCTGTCCGTTCCACCTATGACGTTTGTAATATTTTAAATTACTATTCTTAAGTCGAATATTTAACCAGGTAAATATTGCACAAACTAGTGGAGGAAGTACCGCTCCTAAAATCAGAAATGATCCGCGAGCTAGTAGCGTAATAACTGTTGCCAACCACGCAGCACCAATCCAAAGCCAAGCCAAGCCAAGCCAAGCCAAGCCAAGCCAAGCCAAGCCAAGCCAAGCCAAGCCAAGCCAAGGGGAAGCTAAAGCAACCAATAAACATTTCCGTAAACATTTTATCTGATTGTTGGCTTTTATCTTCATCCCAGCCTGTTTTATTTACCTGGTGGGTTACAGGCCAATACTCTGGAAAATCATTTTTCTGAACACGATATCTTTTCAGCCATCCTGCAGAAAACTGCTCTTGCCTAGGGTTTAAGTAATTATATTGGTTATACCATGCTAACTGCGAATCAATCATTACATGCTCTAGAACGCCCATATCAATAGGTTGTGATACCAGCGGGCATTTCTGTTTGGTGTAGGCGGTGGGTTGATATTGATTACACTGCATGGCTAACCCCCTTGCTGTTGTTGAGTGTTACCGACAAACACGGCTGAACATACTTAAACTCTCTGATTTTCGTTATACCCACATAGGCCTTTTCATTGGGGTGCCAAACTTCATCACTAAATTCAATGTTTCTGGCCGCCAACGTGAACTTGATACTGAGCTTATTCTGCTTTTTCGATTTGTTGCTGCTCTGCTTCATAGGCGGCTTGCATTTCATAGAATTCGCGTTTGCGTTGTTCATAAATGTGCTCAGGGATATAGGGTGGCACAGGCTCTTTATGTCCAATAATCATATCGTAAAACTCATTATCCATCTGAATCAGTGGATTATTCTTTTTTCTACCTTCCATATCATGAAGGTAATTCCAGAAGGTCGACTCATCATTGGCGGCATACAAATCGTGCCAGTAATTATCAGGACGGCCGCGCTTACCCGCCTTGTCGTATTCGACTGTGGTTGGGTCCAAATGGCGGAACGGCTCTAATTCCGGAATATCAGGCAATGGCTCTTCGATATCCATAAAGCGCAGCAACATATCCCACGCGGCATGGGCATCACGAATATTGGCACCTGCACCGTAAATTGAGATGCTGAACTTATATTGTTCACGGTAGCGATAGCGCATTTCCAGGTTAAAATTACAGGTGCCATTGGCCATCATATCTCGCTCAATAACTGGGTCAAAATCAATGAAATCAAATTCGCCAAATTGGGTAACCACTTTACCTGTTTCACGAAAAAAACCCTGATCTTTCCATTTATAACCTTTATAGTATTTTAAATTACTGTTCTTAAGTCGAATATTGAGCCAAGTACATATTGCACACACTAGTGGAGGATAGAAAAAAAACTCCCAAAATGCCTCTCCCCCAAGGATTGAAGCTAAAAAACCAACCCAACACCCACCAACCCAAAGCCAAGCCAAGGGGAAGCTAAAGCAACCGACAAATAGTTCCAAAAATATTCGTCTTTTCGGCTGAGTTTTATCTTCCTCCCAGCCAGATTTAAAGACTTTATGTGAAAGTGGCCAATAGGCAGGAAATTCTTTTTTTTGTACCCGATATCTAGTCAACCATCCTGCAGAGAATTGCTTTTGCCATGGGTTTAAATAATTGTATTGGCTATACCATGCTAACTGCGAATCAATCATTACATGCTCTAGCACGCCCATATCAATAGGTTGTGATACCAGCGGGCATTTCTGTTTGGTGTACGCAGTAGGTTGATATTGATTACACTGCATGGCTAACCCTTTTACTGTTGTTTACTGTTACCGACAAACGCGGCTGAACATACTTAAATTCTCTGATTTTAGTTATACCCACATAAGCTTTTTCATTGGGTTGCCAAACTTCATCACTGAATTCAATGTTTCTTGACGCCAATGTGAGCTTGATATGTAATTTATTCGCTTCAGGTACAGTTGATGCTTTTTTCAGATGGTTGAGGTTACCCCTATAATTCATCAGCTTAATCTTATGATAAGACTCTACGGTATGTTGCCAGTAGCTGGCAGGAAGTATAAAACCATAATATTGGATTGCAGGATTTTCCGGATCTTGTTTGACCAGTTTTGGCTTTACTTCCAATATAGTTCGAATTGGTATTACCGCTGTTTGAGAAAAGCCGGGGATTGTCAGTTCTTCACCTAATTTGATAGTGAATTTTTGCGGCTGTGAATCCCCTTTATCAAAGCGCAATACCGGATTAAAGGTTTTAATAATAAGCTGACAATTTTGTTTTTTGAAATCACTACTTATACGGTAAGCTTCTGAGGGTGAGATAATAGTCGCATCACCCATAAACAAACAGTTAACTAGCTGGCTGTAGTAATTCATCCCGCTTTGGCTTTCTGCGGTTGATTTTACCTCTTTAAGCCTGGGCAGAATAGATTTGTTATCTTCGAATTCCCCTTTCTCGACCTTTTCTTCTAACCGACGAATTCTTTCATCCAGATCATTATGCTCTACACCGAACAGGCCATATTTAATTGCCAGCGAAAACGAATCGTCACTATGGTTCGCTGCCCGCGAGGCAAACCACCATGAGACAAACAAAGATCCGACTGTGATGGTTAAGTTTATGGTATTGGCTGAAATTGCCGCCTGGCCTAATAAACGAATACACGCCCTATCGACAATGGGCTTCGCCATATAAGTAATGCCCGGTGCTGTTGCGGCCGTCATCATTGACCCGGCCTCACCGATTTTATTCCAGGCTGCGTTATTGTATCCTTGGTCAAACAGAAGTTTCGCATCCAAGAATAATAATAATGATGTTACGCCACCAGCAATACTTGCCAAACCACCTCGCCAATTGCGCCAGCCTGACATTCTTTTTAATTGATCATTTTCCAGATTAAAGTCCACGCTTAATTTTTTATTTACCCCTTTGAAGGATTGATTGTTAGTTAAGTTTGAGAAGTAAGCACTTAAGAGAAACACATCAAAGCTTGCACTAATCAACCCAATAATATTTTTTGCATTCGGTTTATCTAGCGAAGTTTTAAATGATATACAAAAATTATTCAGCTCCAACAACCACAACCCGGCCCATATTCCTCGGTATGCGCCTCCAACAATACGAGCAGAGGTTTGATTTACCTGCTGGCCCTTAATCTCATAGCTATAATCAGCATTTCTGGTGTGGCTGAATTTCCCACCAAGCTGATTTTCTATACTTGATACCGACTGACCCTTTATACCATCATAGACATGAGATGGTAATTGTCGAACATCTGCCGCCATTAGCCACAGCGTTTTCCCATTCGTCGCTTGCACCTTAAACGGAATAGCGCCACCAGAGAGGGCTGATGGTAAATGGGCTAATTCAGAAGCGAACTTAATCGTCAATGCCTTGCCTTGAATATTCGTTATCTTTGCCAAAACCCCATAAAGCGAAGGCAATACCTGAATGGATAATACCTCTAAACCGTTGACCCCTCGCCTTACAACGCCCGATATCTCAGAAGCCGACATCTGGTTTTCTTCATCAATCACTTTAGAGGCGACGTCTATTAGCTCCTGATCAAAAATGACTAATTGGGATTTTTCCTGATAGGTATTGGCGACTGCTTGTTGTAACTGCTCGTAATTGACCTCGTAAAACTCGGCCCATTTTCTTGCATCACCCTGGCAATTTTCTTTTTGATAGGCCAAACAAGCGTAAGGATGGGAGGCCGTTTCAAAAATACGTTTAATTGCCCCCATCATGATTTTTTTCGGATCGGCCAATCGCGAATAATTAAATCGATTCAGTATTGGCATGTCATGATCTGGCTCACCTTCGACCAATCGGGGATCGACCCGATCTAAATCAACCAGTATGGTTTCAAGCGTCTCGATAAAGTTGATATAGGGCCACGCTTTATCGGCAGTTTGAAACAGAATCGCGTCCATGTCCGTTGCGGCCAGGTGGGCACTATTACGATCCCATAGCAAATCTGCGTATAAGCCAATTAATTTATAGAGTTCTCTTCGTGCCTGCGCCCGTTCTTCACGCTTTACTATCCGGCAGAACAGGCTGCCGGTAGACTGAACCAGTCTTGCATCCCAGAAGCTGTCTAAATAGAGCGGGTTGGCATTACCATTCGGGGTTTGTTTACTAAAACAATTAAAGTGGATCAGCTCTGCGGCAGCGCCATAGTTATGATATTTCACACTTTCCGACAGTAACTGAAGCAGCTGAATATTGGCATTGACCTGGTTGAGCAATTTATCGGCAACAAACCGCTGATCTTTTAATACAATTCCCACCAGATTTTTGCCTCTTAGCGGTGAGAAACAATCACTGCAGGCTGTAGGTGGTTCTGGAAGCTGGTAGTCTTCAAATGAAAATTCAGGCACATCTGGCGAGTTATTCAACGGCAATGGCTTAGCTCTTCTCGGGTGCATCCATTGCTGTAATAAATTTCCCCGTAAACTGGGGCAAAATACCGTTTCATGGGGATATTTATCATCTTTAAAATTGATGAGATCGCTTGGCGCTGAAAGCTGTGTATTAACATCACTGTCGTGGTATTGACGCTCTTGCTGTAGCCCAGTAACAACGTTACGCCATTGCTGGCCTGAAATATCTTCCAAATAAATACGAGATGAGCCCAGCAAGGTTTCCATTTCCGCGTCGCGCATTCTCATTTCTGGCAGCTCATCAATGGCCAGATGCTTAGTTACAAAGCCCCATTCTTCAACAAACCGCCTGGTTTTATAATTCGCAATACCCGATTTCGTGCGAATTAATGCCGGAATTTCGTCGACAGCCCGCGAAATTTTCGACCATTGCTCGCAACGCTCCTTTCGCAAATAATCGCTTTTCTCCAGCGTTTGTACGTGCTTCCAAGGCCATGGGAATTGGGAGAACGCCATTTCAACGTTTGCGATTCGGTTATTTAAATAAAGCGGGATCTGGATGTGTTGTTGCGCTGTACCTGTGTATTCCCGTTTATCTGGCACGGTGTCCATCTGACGGTAGCTTGCCGCGTCACTATCGGTAAACGTCGGTGTTTTATCCGACTCTGCCGTCACTTTTAACTCTCTATAGAGTCGCCCATTGAGGAAAATATACAGATAGCCGTTGCGGCAAGGTGCAACCGCTCTTTCATCATGATCGGTTGTCAATAAAGGCACAATACCGAGCATGACATTGTGTTGGAACTCTTTGGTCGCCTCTTTCAGTACAGAGTTACTCACTTCTTTATTATCAAGCAGTACTGCTTGAATATCGCCAATTTTGTGGATCAGCTGATAGCCATCTTTTAAAGCATGATCATCAATATACGTTGTTGTCTCAACGATTGGCCCAAAGCGCCCCTGGGGTTGCTGGCAACTTTGCAATTGCTCGACTTCCTGCCCACTGGCAAACAATGCAAATTGATTAATGCCATCATCAATCCCAACACCGGTTTGCTCGACGAAGATAAACTTTTGCTGTTCTTGCTCTTCCTGGGTTCGGCACTGTGCCGCCCCCATGGATTCTAACGAATAGGGCGTTTCTAAGGCTGGCGGCAACCCCGCTTCTGCCCCATTCAGTAACTCATCTGTTTCTAATGGCAATGCCGGAGGCGTAAGGGGTAATTCATCAAGCCCGGCATCAATATTCCATTCTGATGCAAGCTCTGGCTCAATAGTATCCACGCTCGGTATTGATGTGAATTCAGTTTTCTTACTGGCTTCACCCGTCGAAGCAAATACCGAGCCGGCTTTTGCTGATTGAATAGGAACTGGAATGATCATTATTTTCCCAGCATGTATTCGACCGGGATCAGTAACATGAGGGTTATGGTCTAAAAATACTTTTTGACTGATGTTATGTTTTCTGGCCAGCCCTGAAACGGTATCACCCTTTTCAACCAAATATGGGATTAATTTATATTCCATGGTGATCTCCTGCTTCCAATGCTGCGAGTATTTCATCGCTCAATGCCAGTTTTTTCTTGATTGAATAATGTAGGTTTTCAAATATTGGCTGCAGTTTACGCTCACGATAAAAATCCCCACCATAGACAATGGCGATACGAAGCCAGAGATCAAATTCATTCATGTTGCTTGCGCCATAGCGTTTGGCGATTGGCAACTGGGAGTGAACCAGTTCAGAAATCAGAATATTGTCTTTCGGTATTACATTACGATAGTGATCGGCTAATTGATTTGCCATCTGCTGTTCTTTGTATACCGTTATCGTTGCTAATTCTGATTGAGAGAGGCGATACTCTTTGATTAATGGCTCGGAAGACGCCGTTAATTCTGACGTCCACCACTGTTGTTGATCGTACCAATAGAGTTGTTCGGCCTGATGCCAAAAATGACGACGCTGTATTTGTTCCTGAGCCCCTAAGCAATAGGCTAAATTACGCGGATCATAAAATCGACAGACTGAACGGGCATTACTGGGTGAGTAGATTTGAACGCGTGCCATACCCCATTTCTGTACAGATTCAAAATCAGCCTTTGAAGTTAACAAACAGCCCGCCGGATACTGCTCTAATAGCGAGACCGCAAAAGTCCAATCCTGCTCATGGCTTTGCAGCTCTATCAATACTGGCCCGGATTTTTTCACTCCGTCATCAACGTCCTGGCCAAAGAGATAATCCCACAGACAGTCGCCTGAGCTTCCCTCATAAAAGCGGCGTAAAAAATCATCAATTTGGCACGCTTCTACAATCAAGTAAGTACGAAGAGTTGGCTGATAAACAGGAACAGCGCTTAAGCACTTAATACCTTCAATTTGCATGACTAACTCTTCTTTTTGTGTATTGGGCATGTATCTTCACCGCTACAATCACACTCTTCCTGAATAAATACGGCCCTTTTCGCCATATTCCCAAACGCGGCCAGCGACATAGACGTTGTCGCTGTTTGTGCCTGCAACGCGGTTGATGCGGCCAATGTGGCAGCCTGACCAATCACTCTCGGCAATTGTGGCGGCTGGCCTCCGTAGCCACTCCCCCTTCCTGCGCTGCCGCCAGAATTCAGCTTGATGCCCGGGCCGACGAGCTTGATGCCGGATGGGTCGATTTTCACGAAACTGCCGCCGCCTTTCAGGGTGATTTCGGAACCGGCTTCAATCACTGCTTTATTGCCCACTTTGATGTGGATTTCACTGCCCGCTTCGGTAAGGTGTTTGCTACCGATTTTGGTCTGCTGCGTGCCTGCCGTCTCGTGGTGGTTATCTCCGCCGATCGTTTCGAACTGATTTCCGTTTACCGTGCTGTGATCATCAACTTTAATTGCCTGATAGCGGCAATCGTGGACGGTAAGGTGATCGGCATTCAGTATTTCCTGGGTGCGGATATTTTGTACGGTGGTATCGAGATCTTTGGCGGCATGAAGATAGATTTGTTCGTTATTTATTTTGTCGTCAAAGCGCCATTCATTGAAGTTCTGCCCGCCGACACTGGACGATGTTTTAAAGGTGCTGCGGGTTTTATGCTCGGGCAGGGCATAAGGCACTTGGTTTTTGGTGTTATATAACGCACC
>NZ_JBVCPH010000031.1:0-7629 GCF_057456235.1 Photobacterium sp.
AGATGGTGCCCCGGGCCGGACTTGAACCGGCACAGCGCGAACGCCGAGGGATTTTAAATCCCTTGTGTCTACCAATTCCACCACCAGGGCACGCAATTCTTGATTGCGGTGCTCGTAACTGATTTAAGTTAGACACCATCTAAGTACTGATTTCTTAACTGGAACATCAATACCGCAAATTCTTCTTTGCTCCGATTCTCCAAGAGAATGGAGGCGCGTCCCGGAGTCGAACCGAGGTACACGGATTTGCAATCCGCTGCATAGCCACTCTGCCAACGCGCCATTTTGTTTACATGTACCATGTAATCTGATGATTACTCACCGCTTCACAGGCTTTCCCGCTGCGGTATGAGCTGTAATTTACTGATTTTTAAAAATGAGTCAATAATATATTGTTACTTTTCAATTGAGTGGTTAAAAACCACCAAATGCAGTTAAAAAGCGCTCCATTATTGATTAAATCAACGGCACTGCCCGATTGAGTGTGGCACTAACCTCATGCGGGTACCTCATTTATTAAGTGCACGTATTTCTTCATCCAGTTGGTATTTTCTGTCGGTAACAATCTTTTCTAACACGTTGACCCGCTCTTTGAGAGCCTGTACTTCTTTTTCCAGATCGTTACTCGAACCGGCATGCCGCTCTTTTGACGTTGCCAGTTCGAGCTCTTTCATTTTAGCTATGTGTTGCAGGTATCGATTAAGCCCTATAAAGGCAAAAACGATAGCAACAATCATTACAGGTAGATGTCCCATCTCGAGCTTACTCCGTTAACAATAGATAGTTAGCTTAATCAACTCCATTAACTCGCTGAATGACAATATATTTAATGGAATTGGTATTATTCGCCAGTTTGGTACGCTTTACAACCTATCGCCTTCAATCAGTTGCATTAAAAAAAGGCCGATAATCGGCCTTTCTCAGTGACATAATTTGGCGTACTCAGGATACCGACCATTGGGACAGGGAACGTTTAAAGTCGTCGTAGCCAAATTCATTCAGCTTTTCGATATCGCCATTGGAACGCTCACAGTACACTGACGGCATTTTCAATCCATTAAACCAGTTCAGTTTCACCATGGTATAACCGGCGCTGTCGATAATATGCAAGCGCTGGCCAATTTCCAGCGGCTTGTCAAATTGAGTAACACAGAACTGATCGCCGGCAAGACAAGAGCAACTGCCAATGACGTACTGGTGCTCCCCTTTCTCGCTCGCTTCAGCAATAGACGCCGGCTCATCGTAGATCAAGGTATCAAGGCGATGGGCTTCGGTCGCACTATCGACGATCGCCGTCTTGATTTCATTTTCAACCACGTCAACCACTGTTACGACAAGATCCGTCGTTTTTGTGATAATGGCTTCTCCTGGTTCCAGATAGAGTTGAACACCGTGTTTTTCAGAAAACGCTTTTAATGCTGCAGCCAGTTTTTCAATATCGTAACCCGGCCAGGTGAAGAACACACCGCCGCCAAGACTGACCCAGTCTAGCTGATCCAGATGTTCACCAAACTTGTCCGAGATATAGTTCAGCAATCCGATGAAAGCGTCTTCATCTTTGTTTTCACAGTTCATGTGGAACATCACACCGTCAATCTCGCCGAATATTGCCGGATCAATATGATCACACTGCACACCCAGACGGGAGAATTTACGAGCGGGATTCGCTAAATCCTGTCCGGCATAACTGACACCGGGGTTCAAACGTAAACCCAGAGATGCTTTTCCTTCAACAATATGGCGGTAAGCCGCTAGCTGACTTTGTGAATTGAAGATCATCTTGTCGCAGATGTCAGCCACTTCCCTCACATCATCTTCGCTGTAGCCCACACTGTATGCGTGCGTTTCACCGCCAAAGGTTTCGTAGCCCAATTTTACTTCATACGGACCGCTGCTTGTTGTGCCATCAAGATAAGGTTTGATAATGTCAAACACACCCCAGGTTGAAAAACATTTCAGTGCTAATACCAGCTTCGCACCAGACAGCTCTTTCAGCCGTTTTGCTTTCTCTAGATTGGCAATCAACTTACTTTCATCAATCATGAAGTAAGGCGTTTTTAATCCTTGCTTGTTCATTTCATCTTCCTCAAAACGGAATAAAGCCGATGCAATTAACATCGGCTTAATATGTAAGTTGCGAGAACCTAGGTACTCAAGACTTAATACTCGCTACTAGCCACTCGAGACTAACATTCGATTACTTTAGAATCTGAATGTCTGGCTGAGCAACGTCTAGCTCCTGAACACCCCAATCAAGACCGATTGTCGGCATTAGCTCCAGGAATGGGTCTGGGTTTAGCTGTTCCATGTTAAACACGCCTTTACCACTCCACTCATTACGGAAGTACATCAGTGCAGCCGTAATTGCTGGAACGCCCGTCGTGTATGAGATTGCCTGGTGTTCAACATCTTTGTACGCGACTTCGTGATCAGCATTGTTATAGATGAATACGCTGCGTGGCTTGCCATCTTTAATACCTTGCACCCAAGTACCGATACAAGTTTTACCTGTGTAGCCCGGTGCCAGTGAGGTTGGATCTGGCAGGATAGCTTTCAGGACTTTAAGCGGCTCAACCACTGTACCATCTTGTAGCGTCACAGGATCTGGGCTTAACAGGCCGATATCACGCATGCAGTTGAAGTAGTTCAGGTATTTATCACCAAAGCCCATCCAGAACTCAATGCGATTGGCCGGGATGAATTCTTTCATTGAACGAACTTCATCGTGCGCCATTGAGTATACTTTGTGGCTACCCACTTCAGGGAAATCAAACTCAAGCATACGGGTATGACAAGGTACCTGTTTCCACTCCTGGTTTTCCCAGTAGAAAGAATCACCTTGTATTTCCAGCATGTTCGTTTCCGGATCGAAGTTCGTCGCGAACTTCTTACCGTGATCGCCTGCGTTCACGTCCATCACATCGATAGTATCGATTTCATCGAATAGATGCTTAACCGCGTAAGCGGCAAATACGCTAACAACGCCCGGATCAAAACCAGCACCCAGAATACCGGTGATACCCGCTTCTGCGAATTTTTCGCGGAATGCCCACTGTGGATCGTAAGCTTCAGGCACTTGCTGGCCTTCACTGCACAGATCAACCGCTACAGATGTATCCAGGTAAGAGACCTTCGCCTGGTAACAGGCTTCCATGATCGCGACGTTAACCCACGGAGGGCCGGCGTTGATGACGAGATCTGGCTGGACTTCTTTGATCAGTGCTACCAGAGCATCAACGTCATCTGCATTAACAGCACGAGATTCCAGTTTCTTTGATGGATCTTTGAGGTTATTGCGACCGTGAATCGATGCAATAATCTTTTCACACTTGCTCACTGTGCGAGAAGCAATCGTAATATCACCTAGAACATCATTGTTTTGTGCCGCTTTATGAGCAATAACCCAACCAACACCACCAGCACCGATTTGTAAAATAGCCATAGTTTTTCGTTTTCCGTATTTATTCAGGAAAGTTGTTGTTTTCACCCCGCCGCAACACCGGCGGGGTGAATCGTTACGTTCTGTCTTAATTACCCAGCTTACTTACCTAGTGACAGTGCCAGCTGGTTAATTCCGTTCAGCAAAGACTCAAAGTCTGACATTTTCAGGCAAGGGTTTAGAATCGTAAATTTAAGTGCGACCCGGCCATCGACAACCGTTTCACCCAGTACCGCAACGCCCTTCACCAATGCTTCCATTCGAAGTTGCTTGTTCAATTGATCTAAATCAGCACCCTGATTGCCGGTATAGCGGAACAGCACCGTTGATAGCGCCGGATCTGCCAGCAATTCGAAATCCGTTGAATGATTGATAAGATCTGCAACCTGCTGTGTCTGACCCAGCAAGTGATCATACATCGCACCAAGAGCCTGTGTACCCACACACTGCATTGTCATCAATACTTTCAACGCATCAAAACGCTTAGTCGTCGCGATAGATTTATCCACCAGGTTTGGCAGTAAATCATCTTCACGATTGAGATAATCGGCATGATGCAGTAGGTACTTAAAGTTCGCTTTGTCTTTAATCAATACGGCTCCACAACTGATTGGTTGATAGAACAGCTTGTGGAAATCGACACTCACAGAGTCTGCTTTCTCGATGCCATGCAGGCGAGATTTATGACGACTCAGGATCAGGGCGCCACCGTATGCGCCATCAACGTGGAGCCATAGGTTATGCTGCTCAGCGATATCAGCCATGTTCGCCAAATCATCGATAGCACCGTGATCTGTCGTACCCGCTGTGCCGACCAAAGCAAACGGCAGCAAACCTTCGCGTTTCAGCGTTTCCACCGTTGTCACCAGCGCAGCAAGCTTAATTGTACCATCTGGATTGGTATCAACACACTCAACGGCATGCTCACCCAAACCCATCAACGATGCCGATTTCTGTACGGTGAAATGCGACTTTTTAGAACACAGAATGCGCAGCTTAGATGCGTAGTCAGGCAGACCATCCTTCTGGATGTTATGCCCGGAAATGCTATCTGCCGCCCAGTCACGTGCCAGTAGTAATCCCATCAGGTTACTTTGCGTACCACCACTGGTGAACACGCCATCTGCTTGCTCACCCAGGTTATAAACACCACATAACCAATCAACAACCTTCTGCTCAACAAATGTCGCGGAGCTGGCCTGATCCCATGAATCCATCGACTGGTTCAGAGCGCTGATAAACGCCTCAGCAGCAATGGCCGGCAAAAGCGGCGGCGTATGCAGGTGAGCAATACAATGTGGATGCTGAACCATGATTGAGTTCTTAGCGATCAGTTCGCCTGTCTGCTCAATAACGGTTTCCAGCGGTAACTGCTGATGATCAAGATCGATGTTGTTAATCATCGCTTTTAAAATTTGCGGTTCCAGACCAGAATATGGCGCTTGCGTGCCTTCGAAGACCTGCTTCAGAACTTGCGTCGTCTGATTGAGTGCAGCTTCAAAATGGTCAGCTCCACCTTCACCAGTGTGAATAAAGTAAGAACGCCAATCATCTTGCTCGTTAGCCGTGACAGGCTCAACAACTTTCGCTGGACCTGCGGTCGCGATAATCGCCTTACTTAGCGCATCCAGAGCAAAATCAATCTGCTCGTGCGTAATGATCAATGGCGGAAGAAAACGCAGAACCGACCCCTGACGACCACCTTTTTCGATGATCAGCCCACGCTCTAGTGCCGCGCGTTGAATCTTCGCTGTCATTTCCGGATCGGCTTCAGGCTCACCAAATTTGTTCTTTTTACCGTTAGGTTTTACAATTTCAGCACCTAACATCAAGCCTTTGCCACGTACTTCGGCAATACAATCGGTGTACTGTGCAATACGCTCTAAACCTTCACGCAGGTACTGGCCGGCTTGCTGTGCATGTTCAACCAGGTTATCACGGCTGATAATTTCCAGCGCTTTTGAACCCGTAGCCATTGCCAGCTGATTACCACGGAATGTCCCTGTATGTTCGCCCGGCAACCAGGTATCAATCGACTTATCAAAAATAAGCAGTGACATTGGCAAGCCGCCGCCAACCGCTTTCGACAGACAAAGAATATCAGGAGTAACACCCGCTTCTTCGAACGCAAAATTGTGACCGGTTTTACCGATACCACACTGGATTTCATCAAAGATCAGAAGAATACCGTGTTCTTTGGTGATCCGACGCAACTCTTGCAACCAGAAAGCAGGAGCCGGAATAACACCGCCCTCACCTTGTACTGGTTCAACGATGATGGCTGCTGGCTTTTGTACGCCACTTTCGTCATCACTTAGCATACGCTCAATATAACGAAGGCTCTGTTTCGCCCCTTCATCGCCTTTCAGGCCAAACGGGCAGCGTAAACTATATGGGAAAGGCAGAAAGTGGACATCAGCCATCAGCCCCTGACGACGCGCTTTCGTCTTCAGGTTACCCATCATCGCCATCGTACCGTTGGTCATGCCATGGTAAGCACCATGGAAAGCAGCCATCGTATTACGGCCTGTGGTTTGCTTTGCAAGTTTGATTGCTGCTTCAACAGCATCTGCACCTGAAGGGCCACAGAATTGAATACGCGCATTTTTTGCAAATTCATCAGGTAAGAAGTTCATCACTTCTCTAATGAACTTATCTTTTACAGGCGTGGTAATATCTAAGGTCTGATATGGCAGGCCCGCATTTAACTGATCGATGATCGCTTGATTAATTTCCGGGTGGTTATAACCCAGAGCAAGGGTACCTGCACCGGCTAAGCAATCAAGAAAGAGCTGGCCACGGCTGTCTTCAACCATCGCGCCCGAAGCTTTGACGATAGCCAAAGGCAAACGTCGTGGGTATGAGCGAACTTCTGATTCATAGTGCTCTTGGCTTAGCAATAATTCATCAGGAGTTAAATCGTATAGTTCGTGAACTACAGGAACATTTGACGCCAGCTTTAGCGCATCTAAGTCAAACACATTGTTCATGGTAATTTTCCAAAAATCATTACGTCACACACTTATCAAACGCCTTGCGGCGTGAATGTACATCCTGAAGCCATGTCATTGCAAACAGGTACGCGCAAAACTCATATAGCCAAAATTTGACCAATCAATTTTTTAACTGCACGTTCAGTATATTCGACATTAAGTGCATACAAACACCACCGGGTATCGCCGGTGAAAATTCGAATGTTTACAGCAATAAGCTGAAATGATTTAAATCAGAAGGTTCAAGGCTCAGTAATAATACTGCAGTTAGGCAAGACAAAACTGATTTGAATAAATAAGGATTGAGTATTCACTGTTGGGTTCCTTCAATATGCGCCTGCATTATTCTTGTCAGGTCTGCGCTTATTAATGCCCTTCTACTAATGAAAGTTTCATTAGTACCTACGGCACGCTGTGACACAATCGGCCTGAGTTCATCACAACGCATATGTCTCAGTGATAGTTCCCCCCTGAGATTGCGCGCAAAATATCACAATGTCGTTTTCGATGACAAGATAAATTTGAAAACAAACACAACATCCGACCTAAAACAACATTATGAACCAAGTTTAACCGGCTGTTTTAGATACTAAAACTTTAAATACTATCTAATCCACTTAAAACACTTATTTGTGCCGAATTATCGATATTATCGTCAAGGGATGTGAATATTGTCATATCAGACAAGTGCTAAAAGCAACCGGGATAAGCCTCTGTTACTGGCCGATCTTCGAGGTGCAGGCGTGACCTCAACCTTGGCAAGCTTGTGTGCTAAATTTCAGATAATAAAAAACCCCGACATTTCTGTCAGGGTTTCATATTTGGAGCGACACACGAGGTTCCCGATCTTCGAGGTGCAGGCGTGACCTCAACCTTGGCAAACTTGTGTGTTGAATTTCAGATAATAAAAAACCCTGACATTTCTGTCAGGGTTTCGTATTTGGAGCGACACACGAGGTTCGAACTCGTGACCTCAACCTTGGCAAGGTTGCGCTCTACCAGCTGAGCTAGTGTCGCATGCTGTCAGTGCTTTATTCAAAGAAAGACAGACTTAATAGATGGTGCCCCGGGCCGGACTTGAACCGGCACAGCGCGAACGCCGAGGGATTTTAAATCCCTTGTGTCTACCAATTCCACCACCAGGGCACGCAATTCTTGATTGCGGTGCTCGTAACTGATTTAAGTTAGACACCATCT
>NZ_JBVCPH010000032.1:0-6881 GCF_057456235.1 Photobacterium sp.
AACACACCGAGACCGGTCATGTTATGGTCATTGCCGACGGGCAGGATGGCTTTCTCGAACTGCCCGCATTGCCATACCGGCACAGTCACGGCATGGCAAAAGACCGCGACATCATTCATCACTTTGCACTGTTAGAGCAAACACAGACTGGCAAAGTGTCGCTGACCGACTTCACCTTTGAGCGCCCTGATTTCAGACCGAAAGGGCTCAAGGCCAGCAATATCTCTAACGAACAACCTCTGGAAGCCTTTCATTATCCCGGTCACTTCACAACCGATGCCGACGGAACACGTATCGCGACATTAACTTTAGAGCAGGCCAGAATTTATAAGCAGCGGGTAATCGGGAAAAGTGACTGTACCCAACTCACCAGCGGGTATTTTCAGTCGTTGGAAGCGCACCCCAATGATCAATGGAATGAACCCTGGTTGCTGGTGGAAGTGAAACACCAGGGCAAGCAGCCACAGGCGTTAGAAGAGTTTGCTGACGGGGCGGCGACCTATAACGCAGATTTTATTGCCACCCCGTGGGAAGCCGCGTTTCGAGCCGAGCCCATTACCAAGCCGTATATCCATAACATCGATACCGCCATTGTCACCGGTCCTGCTGGTGAAGAGATTTACTGCGATGCGCTTGGGCGGGTAAAAGTACAATTTCATTGGGACAGGGAAGGGCAGGCGAACGAAACAACCAGTTGCTGGCTACGTGTATCACAGGGCTGGGCTGGCAACGGTTATGGTCAGTTTGTCTTGCCGCGCATAGGCCACGAAGTGATCGTCAGTTTTATTCATGGCGATCCGGATAAACCCATAATCACCGGTGCGATGTTCAACGGTAAAAACAAAGTACCGTATGATCTGCCAGAGCACAAAACCCGCAGTACCTTTAAAACCTCATCAAGCGTGGGTGGCGGCAATTTTAATGAACTGCGCTTTGAAGACAAAAAAGACAATGAACAGTTTTATCTTCATGCCGCAAAGAACATGGATGTTCAGGTCGAAAATGATCGTAAGGACGAAATTCTCAATGCCGACCACCTCACCGTGCACGACTCCCGCTTTCAGGAAGTCAAGGTCGACAACCACAGCACCGTAAACGGCGATCAGTTTGAAGCCGTCAAAGGCGATAGCCACCATATCATCGACGGTACCGTCCACACCAAAATCGGCAATAAACAACTGATTGATGTCGGCACCGAACTACATCTGAATTCAGGTCAGAAAGTGGTGATCGAAGCGGGTGCAGAAATCACCATCAAAGCCGGGGGCAGTTTTGTTAAAGTCGACCCGTCAGGCGTCACCGTAGCTGGTCCGACAATCAAAATAAACTCCGGTGGCAGTGCAGGCCGCGGCAGTGGCGCAGCAGCACAGGCTGCGCAACTGCCAGTCTTGTCGCAGAGAGCACCCGATGCCGATGTGAGTGCGCCGGTAGCAGCGGTACAACAAGGCAGTACGCAGATAGCACCCGCACAACAACTTAATGCGGCTATATTACCAGCGCAACAAGCCAGTACACTGAAGACTGCAGCGCAACGAGCACAAGGCTATTGTGAAGTTTGTGAAGCCGATGAGAATAATCAGCTATGAGTATTTCGTCAGAGCAGACATACCAGTACCTGATTATAGATGGAGCCTCTGTTGATAATCTCGCTAAGTCGCTATACGACACGGAATCTGACTTAAACGGCATGACACTGTATGCGGGAACAGCTTTGCAATCGGTAATGGATATTTCCCCGTGGGTTGTTGAAAGTACCGGTGCTTTATACACATGGTTCCAAGAGTGTGTTATTCCGCTAAATGCGGGGATGATACTTCATACTGATGCGGATTTAGAGACAGTTACACAGCACTGGAAAAGCTTATTGCATGCACAAAACACCCATAACGAAACGGTGATATTCAGAGCTTATGATCCGCGGATCTTTTCAGCATTAATTCAGAGTAGTACAGAACAGCAATTATCAAGGTTATTTGGGCCTGTCAGGCAAGTGTCGGTATGGGAAGTACAGTCTCAATCCTGGCAACAGTTTAGTAATACCTCTCAGAGTCTTGATTATGACGAGAGTGAACAGTTTGTACTGACTGGTTTAAATGCTAAAAAAATAACCGAGGTGACGGAAGCCACTTTTATCCAGCGGCTTGTTGAACATATTCAAACCTATTTTCCGCAACAGCACCCATCGTCCGACGAAATAGAAATGGCCGAAGTGTACTACCACAAGGCCCATTCTCTCGGTTTTAGCTCTGAGCGTGCCGTCTTTTATTTCACCAATGTCATTTGTTTGCTGGGTATGGATGTTTTGGTTGATGACACTTATCCGGATATAAAGCAGTTGCTGACTGAACCCAGTTTATTAACGCCCTCACAACGGGTACATAAAGCCGCGTTACTTGCTGCCGAATACAAGAAGGAATTGGAATTGTGAATCTCAGTTATAACGACAGTGCTGCAACAATGTCTGAAGATGAAGCCGGCGCACCTCAAGGGACTTGTCCGTTGATGAAGCAAGATATTCAGTTAATACCGGTTCGTTATGCCTTGGTCGAAGAAGAGCAGGCAATGCCGGATCATATTAATGCTTCCCTTTATAACGAAGAAGGATTGTCACAAGGGATCAGGCCATTAAATGAAGGCTTTCTTTACCTGATACACTCTTCCCGGCCGGATGAACTTCGTTGTTACGCGATTGATAAAAGCGGACAGCTAAAGGAATCCTTACTGAAGGCAGGTGAAACAACGCAGCAGGAAACTGGTGAAACCGCCATTATTCTGCCCCGCTCAGGGTCAGTGAAGGCATTATTTACCCCTGTTGCTTTGGCTGATGGCGGCAGTAATTTTCTCGCTTTCGAATCAGACCATGCAAAAACCATGAATGCGATCCCTCTGGCGGGGTATGATCCGATGTTGGGTGACAAAGGGCTCATTTCAACAGATTTACTGTCAAAACAGACCGCAGATTTTGTGACTGACATGAAGCCTGCCGGGGATGCGCCGGATTTGGGCTTGTATCAATGGCTCGCCGCTGAACAATGGCAACTGACAACGTTATCTGAACTCACCCAGTTCATACAGCCAGATTACAGTAATGACTGCGCCTTTATGGTGGTCAATGATATATGCAGCGATATTATTGATTACGCATCTCGCTGGAATTCGATTCAGGATAAATTTGCCGAAGAAGTTAAAGTGCGAGGGGATGATTATGCGATCGGCACAATTATCGACCAGTTTATTTCAGCACAGGCAAAAGTAAGTAAAGTCAGTCAGGATATTGAGCTAGTTCTTAGCGATGGAGAATTAAAAAATCTAAAGAAAGAGGAACTGGTACAATTAATTGAGCATATCGAAGATAAAAATAATATTGCCTATCGCCAGAACCCCGTCGGTGATCATCCGAAGGTCATTCCTTATAACCCGGTAGCCGAACAATATGCGGAAACACTGGCCAATAAAATAAACCTGTCGGCTGGAAAACTGATACATAAAGTGAATAAAGCCATAAAAGATCATAATTTATTGGTTGATGGTTATGGGCCGATAAAAAAAGGGATTAAAGATGTCATTCGCTATGACGAAATGCAGACGGTATTAGACAAAGCTGCTGATATTGACCGGCAATTTAAAGAAAAGGAAACGGCAGTTGTTCAGATGCTGCAAAGTATTGCCCCGAGCTGGCACCTGTTAGCCCCGCACTTCAGCGAAGATACCCCTGAAAGTGTGGTTGCAAGAATGAGCTATGAAGATGCACTGTATCAGCTACTGAATATCGAAACACCGGCCTGGGTGCAGGACTATTATTTTGGTGACAGTATCGTACCAATGTTGGTGTATCAGTCTGTCTCGAACAAAGGCCAGTCGACAGCCACCCTGCCTAAATCATTATTTACGCTGGCGAATATCACAAAAAAAATACAAGGGAGTGCAAACGCAAAATCTAAGCCGGAACAGCTTCAACAAGCCCTGAATGACAATAGTGACCACCGTTTTAAAAGCTTACTGACCGACGATGGACAACGGGCAAAAGTGGTTGCCAGTCTGGCGAATAAGAATGAGTCGATGGTGCTCTCTCTGTTTAATCAAACTCATACTGCACAGGGGAAGATGATATTTAGTCATAAGATGGAAGCGATCATTAATAATGCGCCCCAAGCGACGAAAGCGTATATGGCAACGTTCTTTGATATGACGGGCGTTGGCTGGACGGTAGCGAACACGCAAGCCTTGCAGCAGTTAGATAACAAACTGAAACAGTTAGGCGAACTAGTTGCTAAAGACCGCCACATAAGCGGGGTGTTACTGGCGGCAAAGCAAAATAGCGCCTGGAAAAATAAAACGGGCGCAGCCAGAAAACAGGAAAAGGCCGCCTACGATGCGCAGATAAAACAGATCAAAACCGCAAGAAAAAATAACCTGAGCCAGATCCGAAACAGCCTTGATGAGATCCAGAAAAGTACCTTCCGCGCAACCGACGGAAATACCGCCATGCTGGCAGGGGTTAGCAGCGAGACGGCAAGGTTATTGTTAAATGAAATAGAATCAACCCAGAACTTATTTAAATCTAAAACCCACTGGAAAGAAACAATGCAGGAGCTTACCCATAAAGAGGGTAAGTGGGATAACGCCAAAGCCCAAAAGCTTGCCCTAGGCAGTTTTATTACAGTCTTTAACCTGTATACCTTTATTACCGCGATTGAAGATTACTTCGACCCTGAAAAAGATGTCGAATTATTGGGTGTCGTTTCCAGTGGATTTAATGCCGCCAGCGCATCCGTGGGTATGGTAAATACTTTTTATTCGGCCCATTTAAAAGCCGCGTATGGTGTCACGGGCAGCATGCCGGTATTGGCTAAGCTGGCAAGGGCCGACATTGCGGTCGGTTGGGTCGCCAGTGTGCTGGGCACGATTGGTTATGGCATAAAGTTCAGCAAAGATAGGCAAGCTTTTCTAAAAGATATGGACCGAGGATCTGTTCTATATATTGTTTCTGCTGTGAAAACAGGAACCAGTTTTTTTCTACTTAGTGGAAGCTTTTATGAAAGCTTTCATCTCACACGTATTGCTGTACGTGTGTTTATAACAGGCACGATGAAAGCCACTGCCGGGCAAATGGCAATGGCGAGAATACTGGCAGGCAGCGGCCCTTATATGTTGTGGGGTTACTTGTTATACGTCGTGATAGAAAAGTTTTATGACTTTATCAAATGGCCGCCATTAGTGGCATGGGCAAATAACAGTTTATGGGGCAAGAGTGTTGAATATGACACCCTGGCACAAAACTCAACGGCATTAAACCGTGTGTTATTTACCCCGAAAATAAGTGTCGCGGCAGAGCCTGAAACCAGTGCATCAATGAGTTTCGAACCGGTGCTAACCCTTACCGTCATTCTTCCCGGCAACGAGCTGCCCGATGCGGATAATTTGCAGCTGGCACTGGTGGGAAAGCGTAAACAGCTTACCGATATGCGCCTTACCGACCAGCTTATTCTTAATAGTGAAGTAACGGCATTGAAAGGTGGCGCGTCTAAACTGGTTTTTGACCTCGATATAAGGGAGCTACAGCAACGGCAGATTAATAGCTTAGAGCTTCATGTGTCATCTCAGCCGTGGAATGCCGTGTCACAGGCTGAGACTTACAGCTACAGCATCGCGTTCAGCATTGTTCATATCGCCTATACCCCGACGGTTAAGCTTACCTGTGAAGAAATTAGCCCGGGTTATAGCCCTCAACTGTCTGGTTGGGAAGTGATTTAAGGAACATTGTTATGGGAAATGAAACCAAGCGCATGTTGGCGATGGGTGAAAGAATGGAGCAGGACGGGGTTGAAACCGTTGCTATGGCCCCACTGCCTGCCAACAGCGGTTATGCCCCCGGTAATGTTCAAGGGTTGTTAAAGCGAAAAAACGCGACCTACATTGATTTGAAAACCTCAGGCGGTGAGGCGTTTGGGGCCAAGATATATCTATTAGGCAACCTTTTAGCTGTTTTAGGTGGGCTTTATTTTATTATTTGGTCAATATTGGACTCTGGTTTTGGGGGAGGCATTGGAGTTTGGGCTGGCGTTGGCATGCCTATGATTTTGGTTGTGTATTTTGCGAATCGGCAATTAGAAGAAGAAACAAAACGCAATGCTCCGTTGCGCTGCCACCGTGAACGGCGGGAGCTGATTTTCAATGTGCAGACCAGCGATCACGAGATCCCATACTTTTTCTGGTCACCTGGCATTTTTATCTGTGCCTCCATGGGCTGGTTTGTGTTAATGATGTCTATTTCATCAATATTTCTTTTCCATGATGGGCCAAAACCACCTCCAGACTATTGGTTAAGCAGTGTCATCATAACTATTGCTATTGCTATTGCTTTTGGTACTTACCCGCTTAAAAAGTTCATTACATACCGGCGGCAGCTGAAGCGCTGCAAGGTCAAATATGAGCAGGTTGCTGTACCCTGGGATAAGGTCGGGGTCGAATACCAAAGTGCCAGCGCGGCGTCTACCAGCGGGCTTCATGACTATCAATTCCTCAGCTTTCTAGCCCCCGATGCCAACGATGAAACGTTGGCGGTTGCATCCGTCAACTTCCCGGTACATTCGATGGCAGAAGCGTATTCAGGTTATGAGCTGGTACGCACCTTTATGGACCAGGGCGAAGCCGGGCTGGAAGGTATAGACCCCTTCGAGCGTGTACCTTATGACTTTGACGCGCAAATTAAACTGAGGAAAAAAGCCTATGATCCGATCACCTACGCGGTGTGGCGGTTCGGCAATTGGTTGAGCTTAAATCACTGGGCCCAGTCATTTATGGAACGCCACAATGAAACCTTGCCCCAAGCGGTATTAAACACCCCCAAGCTAGTGGAATGGTCAAAGCCCCTGCCCAAA
>NZ_JBVCPH010000033.1:0-4833 GCF_057456235.1 Photobacterium sp.
ACAGAATTTGTCTGGCGACCATAGCGCTGTGGCCCCACCTGATCCCATGCCGAACTCAGAAGTGAAACGCAGTCGCGCCGATGGTAGTGTGGGGTCTCCCCATGTGAGAGTAGGTCATCGCCAGGCGCCAAATTTGAGTTTACGTTTCTATAAACGTGAGCTGTATAAAGATTGATATTTCAGCCTTGCTGAAAACAAAGAATTTACTTGGCGACCATAGCACTATGGACCCACCTGATCCCATGCCGAACTCAGAAGTGAAACATAGTAGCGCCGATGGTAGTGTGGGGTCTCCCCATGTGAGAGTAGGTCATCGCCAGGTTTCAAATTGCTTTATGCTGAATAGACACTGCGGAGTGGTAGTTCAGTTGGTTAGAATACCGGCCTGTCACGCCGGGGGTCGCGGGTTCGAGTCCCGTCCACTCCGCCACTTATTAAAGCCCCAGTCTAACGACTGGGGCTTTTTTACGTCTGGAGCAATATGAATAGGCACTGCGATGTGGTCGTTCAGTTGGTTAGGCTTTTAATTGGAGATCTTCGCGGCCTGTCGCGCCGGGGGCGCACTGATTTCAAGGAATGGCAAGTCCCGTCCACTCCGCCACTTATTAAAGCCTCAGTCTAACGACTGGGGCTTTTTTACGTCTGAATAAAAGTGAAATCGTGTCATTTCCTCTTGTTTATCCATGCTGTGCTGCCCCTTTCAAGCTTTTAGGTTCCAGTGGTTTAAAAGCTGTACAATCTATTAAGGTGTTAATTATCAGTATCTTATGATATTTTATCTATGGTGTTATTGTGGATGTGAATTGTGTATATCTTTTTTATGTTCTGTTTCATAAAAGGTGTACACCTATTTTCTTCTTGATGCATAAAGAAGATTTCGGAATTTATGAACCCTATCTATGCTGGCATATAGTAATATTGACCACAGTTAGAAATGACAGTGCGATGAGTGAAACTATAAGCCACAACACAAAATTGATAGTGATTGACTTAGCGAGACGGCCATTACTCATTGATGATGGGCTGAGGCTCTCTTTAGTTAGTTACTTAGTTACTTAGTTACTTAGTTGGTTTATATTAATATTAGAAACTTCATTAAGGCTATAAGATGAATCATACGAAAGACGTTCTGGCTAGTATTCGCAGCGTTAGAAGTAGCCTAACAGTATCGGCTCAGCGAATTGCAGACTTCATACTTGAGAACCCCAAAAAAATAACAAACTTATCAACTGCAGAGCTTGCTAACTCATCTGGTGTAGGTGAAGCAAGCCTGATACGTTTTTGTAAAAAAATGGGTTATTCTGGCTTTCAGGAATTCAAAATGTTGCTGGCTATATCGTTAGTTAAGAATGAAACGCCACAGCCAGACTTATTGTCGAGTGAGATAGATCTTACTGATGATATGGAAATCATTGGAGAAAAGCTTCAGCTGGTTTTACAGCATGTGCTATCAGAGACTCGCGCCCTATTGGATTTTGATGTGCTACGTGAAGTCTCTGACAAAATTACCACTTCATCGTCGACTACATTCTTTGGTGTAGGATCTTCTGGAGTTACAGCGGAAGAGGCAAAAAACAAGCTAATGCGTATCGGGTATAGTGTCGATGCTATTGCGAACAACCACTTTATGTACATGAAAGCCTCGCTGCTTGGAAAGGGGGATGTCGTGATCGCACTATCACACTCAGGCGAATCCCCTGAAACAATTAAAGCATTGCGTATTGCAAAAGATATGGGTGCATTCACTGTAGCGTTAACCCATAATTCGCGCTCGACGATTTGTCATTACGCGGATAAGGTTCTGCTCAATGGTAATCGTGAGAATTGGTTACAGGGCGATTCGATTGGCACGAAAGTCGCTCAAATGTTTGTTTTAGATTTACTGTATACTGAACTGGTTCGTTCGGACCTTAAAACTGCACAAAGTAACAAACTTAAAACCACGCAATCCATCATGTAGTACAAGTGATTTTGTGAACCATGTCATGAATTGATTCATTCATGATAGATCACTACACCCTTAAATGGAATTATACTCCACAAATAATCAACGCTCGGAGTTTGGTTCCTATGTCAGGTTCTACTTTTTTTGAAACAGCACAAAAATTCGGGAAGTCTTTTATGCTTCCGATTGCAGTTCTTCCCGCTGCAGGTCTATTACTTGGTATCGGCGGCGCATTATCAAACCCTAACACCTTAATTGCTTATCCATTTTTAGATGTTGCGCTCCTACAAGCAATTTTCACCATTATGACGGCTGCTGGTGCAATCGTGTTTGGTAATTTACCGGTGCTATTCGCGGTCGGTGTTGCTGTCGGTTTGGCTCGAAGTGATAAAGGTACGGCGGGTCTTTCCGCGTTACTTGCTTACTTGGTAATGAACGCAACGATTGGTGCAATGCTATCGCTGCAAGGTAGCCTGGCAACAGGCAATCTAGGGGCTGTGGGTCAGGGGATGATCCTCGGTATTCAAACCTTAGATACTGGTGTGTTTGGTGGTGTGGTTGTTGGTATCATGGCTAACTTCTTGCACTCTCGATATAACAAAATTGAACTACCTAAATTTCTTGGTTTTTTCGGTGGTTCCCGTTTCGTTCCTATCGTTTCTGCATTTTCTGCGATCATTCTTGGCGCAGTAATGTACTTAGTGTGGCCTAAGATTCAGTCTGGCATCTTCAGTATGGGTAGCTTAGTCGAAACAACGGGATACATAGGGACATTATTCTACGGTTTCATTCTTCGTATGTTGGGTTTGTTCGGTCTTCACCATATCTTCTATCTTCCTTTTTGGACTACCGCACTTGGTGGCACCGAAATAGTAAACGGTGTGATGGTTGATGGTACACAACGAATATTCTTTGCTCAGTTAGCCGATCCGTCAGTACAGCAGTACTTTATCGGTACCTCTCGTTTCATGTCCGGTCGTTTTATCACGATGATGTTCGGTCTTATGGGAGCGGCACTTGCTATCTACCACTGCGCCAAACCCGAGCACAAAGTCAGAGTTGGTGGCTTGATGCTATCTGCGGCTTTTACTTCGTTCTTAACGGGTATCACGGAACCCCTAGAGTTTTCATTCTTATTCGTTGCTCCTGCTCTGTATGTAGTGCATGCGGTATTTGATGGCTTTGCATTTATGCTGGCTCACATGTTCGAAATTACAATCGGTCAAACCTTCTCGGGTGGCTTTATTGATTTCATTCTGTTCGGTGTTCTGCAAGGTCAGGCTAAAACGAATTGGATGGCGGTTCCAGTTATTGGTACTGCCTGGTTCTTCCTGTATTACTTTTCATTCCGCTTCATGATTACTAAGTTCAATTTTAAAACTCAAGGCCGAGAAGATGAATCACAGGCAGAAGCAATGAATATATCGGGTACTGAACGTGCTATTGCGATAGTTAAGCACCTAGGTAGCGCAGGTAACATCAAAGATATTGATTGCTGCGCAACACGGTTACGTCTGACAATGGGAGATGCGACTAAAATTAACGAGGATGGTTTAAAAACAACCGGTGCTGTTGCTGTAGTCGTTAAAGGTAACGGTGTGCAAGTTATTTACGGTCCACACGTAACCATCGTTAAAAATGAATTAGAGGAATTGTTAGGGCTATGAGTGATTTTTTCACCAGAGCGAAAGGGGCATTAATCGTTTCATGTCAAGCACTTGAAAATGAACCTCTGCACAGTGACTTCATTATGAGCCGCATGGCGCTTGCCGCTGAGCAGGGGGGCGCATTCGGAATCCGTGCGAACTCCGTTAAAGACATTACGGAGATCAAACGAACGGTTAATTTACCTATCATTGGTATTATCAAACGCGACTATGATGATTCGGAAGTGTTCATTACGGCAACGATTAACGAAGTTGATGAACTGATGACGACGAATCCTGACATGATTGCTATTGATGCAACTGATAGAAGTCGCCCTAACGGTGAAATGCTAGAAGATTTTGTGAAAGTAATTCGTTCGAAGTACCCACATGTTCTTCTCATGGCTGATATTTCCACGTTAGATGATGCTATGGAGGCTGATAGGTTAAAGTTTGATTGTGTTTCATCAACACTTCACGGTTATACCGAAAATACAAAGAACAGTAAGTTATTTTCGAATGATTTCCAATTCCTTAAAGATTTGCTTGAAGCAGTGACAATCCCTGTTATTGCGGAGGGTAATGTAGAAACGCCAGAAATGGCGAAACGTTGTCTAGATGTTGGTTGTCATGCGGTTGTTGTCGGTGGGGCAATTACCCGACCAAAGCAAATCACTGAACGATTCATTGAAGCAATGAAGTAACACCATCCCCCTACGACCAAAGGCTATTTTTCGAAATAGCCTTTTATTATATATTTCTTGTTCTTTAGGGTGACATCAGCAATACGCTGAACTGATCTTCAAGGTCTTAACCTACGAATTGAGCAGTTCCAGTAATTTAGTTAACTCATCTAGTGAGTAAATCATTCATGATGGTGAGTCATAACAGAAAATCATCAAAGGCCGTTTTACATCACCTTTCGTTTATGCGTTAAGAGCTGAAAATATATGAATGAATGTGTGTAATTAATGGTCCTAAAGTAATTTATTAAAACTACTCTTATTAACGTTGAGTAGGTTTAATCAATTCATGATGAGTCTCCGATAGCTTAAAGTTAATCTGGAAGATATTGATTCGATAATAAACACCCTACATATTGGCTCTGTTCAGTACTCAAGTTGATAAACTATATTATAGATAGATATGCTAACTCCTTGAGGCTACCAGCATGGAAGACTTCAATTTTACGCAACTATTAGAGTCTATCCAACGACTTACACCTGAGCAAAAACAGTGCAT
>NZ_JBVCPH010000034.1:0-4480 GCF_057456235.1 Photobacterium sp.
CTGGTGCTGACTCTGATGCATGAACTTTTGTTTATAAGGAAGCGGTTGGTGTTGTTTCATATGATTCTTGCTGTTGCCAACAAGGGGAGCAAACTAATGAGGCTTGTTTGAAAGTTTCCTTCAATGTTCGATTCATTAGACCACTACATTTTTCAGTCAATACCTTACCTAGAAATGTCTGCTCAGGTGATCCACTTTATGTGTATTACTAGAGGCTATGATGACAACAAACCTGTGGTTATCTCAGCACGGTATTTGGTACTTCCGTAAAGTATATCTCCTGCCTTCAGGCAAACGAAAAGAAACCAGAAAGAGCCTGCGAACGCGATGCAGCAGCAGGATAGCTTGCTGCTCGGGTGATTTGATTTTAACGAAGCGCGTTGAAGGGCGGGTGACAGCCACACAGATAGCAATGGCATCGTTGAGGTCATTTTTGGCACCCGTTCTGAAAGGCGCCACATATTTAGACGCCATGATTTTCGTTGTATGACCGAGTTTAGCCAATTCACGCGCCCAGTAGTGTGAAGCCCCACAAGCTTCCATTCCGATTGTAGCGGGCGGGATATTGGCAAACGTGGTTAAAACTTTAGACCGCGTTATTGTTTTGTGGATCAGTACCTTGCCTTGATGGTCTTCGCCGTGGATACTGAAACTATGTTTGGCTAAATCAATGCCATAAATTGATTGTGACATGGTGGCCTCCAAGTAATTTGGTCGTCAGACATTACCAAGTGTGGCAGAGCCTGATGAGGGGGAGTCCATGTCATTCGTTAGCACTCAAGTCGGTGCAAAATTTTCACACTACTCTGGATTAGCTCATAACTTTTTCCTGTCATATATGCAGTCGTTATCGCTCCTTCTTTTAGTAAACAAATAGTATTTAAAAGATCTTGTGAATCATTTCTTAATTTGTTCTGAATAAACTGGCGCACTTGCTCTTTGTGGTAGCAACAATAGCGGAAAATATCACTTTCTGGGTCACTAAACTCTGCTGACGTATTTATGAAAAAGCATCCTCGAAAATCACCTAGTGCAGTTTCATTTCCAGTAAACCAACTTTGCAATGATTCGAAAAGAACATCAATTAACTCACTGTCGTTGGTTGTTTCCTCTAATTTATGTTCTAACCAGTTCATGAAAATTAGATGCCTTTGGTTCAAAGCGGCCATGATTAAGTCGTCTTTCCCGTTAAAGTGGCTGTACAGCGTTTTTTTTGCAACCCCCGATACTTTAATGATTTCATTAATTCCAATTGAGTTAATACCTTGTCGGTAAAATAGATCTAGTGCTGTGCTTAATAGTATCTCGCGCTTCTTACTCATCATGAACTTCCGTAAGACTAGGTGTATTCATATTGACAAATGTAGAATGACTTGTCTACAATTGCGACTAGACAGATTGTTCTACTTTTTTGAGGTGTATATATGAATCGTTATTTGTTGGCTGTAATTGCTGGATTAGGGGCATCACTCACAATTGGCTTATTGTCATTTATAGAGGCTAATATGGACAATGCAGTACTGATTATGGCTCCATTTGGAGCGACTGCAGTACTTGTATTTGGTGTGCCAAGTAGCCCGTTGGCTCAACCCAAAAATGTCATTTTGGGGCATTTGATCACTGCATGTATAGGGGTGTTTTTCTCTCAATATGTAGGGGTAACTCCGGTTACAGTAGCTATTGCGACAGGGCTCGGTGTTACAAGTATGTTAGTTTCTAAAACAACGCACCCACCTGCTGGAGCTAATCCAATTTTAATTATGCTGTCAGGGCAAGGGTGGCTGTTTTTGGTGACACCTGTATTAGTTGGTTCTATATTCATTGTTTTGATGGGTAAAGGGCTTGAAAAGCTCCAAAGTTACCAACTCAAACCAGAGTGCTAACAAGGCAATCAAGGTGATACGTTACACTCGGTAGTTTTGGTGTGGAGTTCGGTGCGCTTTGCTGGTTTAGTGGGCGTACACCTTATTGCAGGCGTTATGTTCATAAAAAGGTATTGATTTGATAACGGTATTATATAAAAAACTTCAAACTATTGGGTATACCATTACGGCATTAATCGCGTTTGCTGCAAATTCTGTTTTATGCCGAATAGCGTTGAAAGATAATGCTATTGATGCATCAAGCTTTACCGCGATCCGTCTTTTATCCGGCGTTTTAATGTTTCTCATTTTATTTAGTTTAAAGGCTAAGTCAGTAACAAGTACTTCAGAAAAAAAAGGTAGCAGTTGGATAACAGGGTTAATGCTATTTATCTATGCTGTTACGTTCTCATTTGCGTACATTTCATTGGATACAGGGACAGGAGCACTTGTTCTATTTGGTGCAGTTCAGCTTACAATGATCATTGGCAGTATCGCTATGGGAAAAAAATTGCATATATCTGAATGGCTAGGGATTGGTATTTCTTTTTCAGGTCTTGCTTATTTAGTTTATCCAACTCTTACTACGCCTAGCTTGTCTGGTTTTGTTTTAATGGGGTTGTCTGGTATCGCGTGGGGAATATATACGTTGGTGGGTCGTGGTTCAGCTGATCCGATGACGGATACTGCGTTTAACTTTAAGTTTACGATTCTTTTGGTTTTATGTTTAAGTTTAATTACTTTTCCAATGATAAATATTTCATTTGATGGTGTGGTATTAGCTGCTATTTCAGGTGCGTTTGCTTCAGCGTTAGGTTACACAATTTGGTATATGGCATTAGGTGGTTTATCAGAAACTGAGGCGGCAGTTGTTCAGTTATCAGTTCCCGTTATAGCGGCAATTGGCGGTGTTTTATTTGTCTCAGAATCAATTAGTACACGGTTAATTATTGCATGCATTCTTGTGCTTGGCGGGATTTTAACCGTATTGATTGGCCGTTGGAAGTTTGCAAACAAGTGAACATAACAAATGCATTAACACGATACTTATAACGTTCGGCAGTTTTAGTTTAGAGTATAATTGGTTTTGAAGGTGTAGTGTTTGCACGTATTATGCAGGCGTTAGCCCTTTATCTAGTAAATCAACCAGGTAAAGGAATACTATGGCAAAAATGATTTTTTTGCATGGAACATCGAGCTCAGGTAAGTCTACGTTGTCAAAGGCAATTCAAAAGCAGTCAGCGATACCTTTCTGGCATTTTTCATCTGACCAGTTTGTAGAGGCTGGTATGTTACCTAAAAGAGTTAATGATGGCGGCTCCTTTGATTGGAGCAAACATCGTCCGCTCTTTTTCGATGCATTTCATAGTTGCATCAAAGCAGTTGCAGACTCAGGGAATAATTTAATTCTTGACCATATTATTGAGTCAGAAGAGTGGTTTCATTACTTACAAGAATTACTTTCAAATCATGATGTTTTCTTTGTTGGTATTCACTGCCCAATAGAAATTCTTCGCGAACGCGAAATGAAACGAGGTGACAAAGATATTGGGAATCGCTATTTCGGCGAGTCCGAATATCATTTTAAACATGTTCATACTTATTCAGCTTATGATTACGAAATTGATACCAGTAAACAATCTACAGCGAAAAGTGCCGAGATGGTTTTATCTGCATGGGAACAAAGAGCTGAAAGTGTATTTTTCGATAAAGCTGCAAATAGTTAATCAACGGATAGCGCGAGGTAAAAAGTAATGAACTCACCAACGATTATTGCTTTATTAGGATTCATAGCATGGGCCCTGTTTTTGCTTGTTCTGATGGAGTCTATTCGCTCAAAAATGGTTCTTACCAAAGAGGTGGCTCCAAACGGGTTTAATCCTGAGAAC
Organism: Photobacterium sp.; assembly: GCF_057456235.1. Taxonomy (NCBI): domain Bacteria; kingdom Pseudomonadati; phylum Pseudomonadota; class Gammaproteobacteria; order Vibrionales; family Vibrionaceae; genus Photobacterium; species Photobacterium sp. The sequence continues at coordinate 3,752 of NZ_JBVCPH010000034.1, forward strand.
TCCAATTTGTCATCGTTTATGCAGAGGTTGGCTCGTGCTCATGCAAATTGCATAGAGGGTCTGCCGATTTTTGGCGGCCTAATGATCGCGGCGTTAGTTACTTCTAATGCGGCCATAACCGACCCGCTTGCGTATATATTTCTGGGCGCAAGGATAGTTCAGTCCCTTATTCATCTAGCATCACTAAGCCCGGCGGCGGTGACAATGAGGTTTAGTGCATTTGCTGTTCAAATGATTATTGGTGTCTACTGGTGTTATCAGTTACTAGAGGCGCTGATTTAATAAGAGCGCAGCTTAACTAGTCAAAGCAAGGGACAAATGCCTGCGGCCTTCGCCCATGTTTGAGGCGTTAGCTTTAGAGGAAAATATGGATGATGGATTAGACTTCGAGCGATGGGAGTCAGCAGTTGGTAAGATCGTTATGTCGCTATCTCGTGTTGAGGGCGAATGTAGGGTCAAGTAAAGTGTCAACGAATCGATTTTGCTTACATTCAATAAGGGGTGAACTAAGAGCCAGTATCGGTAAGCGTGAACTTTGTCGCAGTGTGCAAATCCGTGTCAGGCAAAGAAGCCATACAGCGTTCATGGCTGGTGCTGACTCTGATGCATGAACTTTTGTTTATAAGGAAGCGGTTGGTGTTGTTTCATATGATTCTTGCTGTTGCCAACAAGGGGAGCAAACTAATGAGGCTTGTTTGAAAGTTTCCTTCAATGTTCGATTCATTAGAC
>NZ_JBVCPH010000035.1:0-2878 GCF_057456235.1 Photobacterium sp.
TGACTTCAGAGCGTTCAAGCAACTACGATCAATCACGCAATTCCTTCAAGAACCATCGATCACACGCATTGTGCGCTGTCTGCAACAACGGTGCCGGCAGCTGGATAAACCCAGAAGAGCGATATAAACGTTCTGCCTGCGACATGGTATGCAGCGTTTCCAGATAGCACCAACCATAGTGGCTTTTCGCGAACGCCAGCGCTGTCTTAATCAATTGCTGCCCGACGCCCAGGCCACGCGCATCCCCGCTCACATACATTTTCTGCAGTTCACAGACGGCCGATAACGAAGTGGAGGCCAACTGGCCGATGCCGCAACCACCCACCAGCCGCCCCTGAACCTCCACAACCCAGTAGGCCATACCCGGGCGGTCGTAAGCTGAAGTAAGATCGGACAATTCCGGATCCTGCCAGGCAAATCCCGGCCTGTTCGCACCAAATTCTGTCAATACGGTGCGGATGATCCTTTCCATGTTTTCATTGTCTGCGTGGGTGATTGGTCGCAGTATTATGTTGTCTGTCTGACTTGTATTCTTAACCATTCAGTATCATCTTTACTTTGTTTAACCATTAACCGCACGTGTGACACAAACCAATGAGTTGTTTTACTAATTGGCAATATGCTCCGGTACTGAACGCACCGGGTAATTGAAGCAACGGCTCTGAGTTTGGGTCACGAAAGAGAAATGTAAACTTAACCTAATTGGAAATCTAACTCTATGTCTATTCAAGTTGGCGATACGCTGCCCAATGTTAATCTTTACCAAATGACGGAAACGGGTCCGCAAGCCGTCAGCACAGAAGCCCTGTTCAGCGATAAAAAGGTGGTGCTGTTTGCCTTGCCAGGGGCTTTCACCCCAACGTGCAGCGCGGCGCACGTTCCGGGTTTTGTGGTAAAGGCCGATGAAATTAAAGCACGCGGGGTGGATTCAATCATCTGTACCAGCGTGAATGACGCTTGGGTAATGGACGCCTGGTCAAAACAACAAAACGCCGACGCTATTTTAATGCTCGGTGATGGCAGTGCTGATTTTGCGGATGCCCTCGGTCTCACTGTCGATCTGACCGAGAAAGGCATGGGTGTAAGGTCTCGTCGCTACGCCATGATTGTTAATGATGGTGTTGTTGAGTGGCTTGGGGTCGATGAACCTGGCGAATTTGAGCTGTCCAGTGCCGACACTGTCTTGACGCAACTCTAATCCGAACCAAGCAAATGACATCAAAAGACGTGTTTTATCAAACGCTGGCTGCGGTGCCAAAAGGTAACTACACCAGCTATGGCAAATTGGCTGAGTTGTGTGGCGTTCACGTCAGGCAAATACAAGCCTGGTTAAGAACGCTGCCCAGGGATTCTGGATTGCCGTGGTACCGGATTATCAACAGTCAACGTAAGATTACTGAACACGCTGGCGCGGCGCGCCAGTATCAGTACTTAGCAGAAGAAGGTCTATTGCCAAATAAGCATGGAAAATTTCCTGAAGAATTTTTCTGGCCTAAATAGTATTCTGCTCAACCTCCCTCACCCCTTCTTGGAGAAATTCAGGTGGCTTTTTTAATCCGTCCGGCCGAGTTGGCAGACCTTCCTGCGATGGTCCAGATCCTAAACCCATTTATTAATGAAACGGCGATAACTTTTGATACTGAACCTTACACCGTAGACACCCGCCGCCCTTGGTTTAATCAGTTTTCGACATCGGGCAGACACCGTTGTTTGGTCGCGGAAGCGAATGGACGTGTCGTCGGTTATGCCAATAGCGGTCCACTTCGACCAAAACGCGCTTACGACACCTCCGTCGAAGTCAGTATTTATAAGGCACGGGATTACCATGAAAAAGGCTTGGGCAGTGCACTTTATGACAGATTGTTTTCAGAATTGGCTGATGAAGATGTACATCGAGCACACGCGTTAATCACGCTACCGAATAAAGCCTCTGTCGCCATACATCAGAAATTCGGTTTTAAAGAAGTCGGTACATTGCATGAAGCCGGCCGTAAGTTTGGGCAATACCATTCTGTTTATTGGATGGAAAAGCGTTTCTGAATGCTTATTCTGATGCAGTGTTCCACGTGGAACACTATTTGATTTGACCCTAGATCCCCTGGAATAACTAGCCCCTCTATCGAACTCACGTTGCTGACAGACACAAAAAAGGCGCTGAAATCAGCGCCTTTAAACAAGTGAAACCTTTCAGCGACTGTGATCTAGTAATCCAGATTCGACACCATCAAAGCATTTGACTCGATAAATTCGCGACGAGGTTCAACATCATCGCCCATGAGTGTGGTGAAGATCTGGTCGGCGGCAATAGCGTCTTCAACCGTCACCTGCAACATACGACGGGCATCTGGGTCCATCGTGGTTTCCCACAATTGCTCAGGATTCATCTCACCCAACCCTTTATATCGCTGGATCTGATATCCACGTTTCGCTTCGTTCATGAGCCAGCTAATAACTTCTTCAAAGCTTTGAATTTCGCGCTTCTTATCATTACGCTGAATATAAGCACCATCTTCAATCATGCCCTGCAAAATAGCGCCCAACGCCACGATCGCCTCATAATCATGACTATTAAAGAAGTTATGAGAGAATACATAATCTGTTGATAGTCCATGCGCTGTGGCCTGTACCATCGGTAGCCAGAGGTGCCGTTCTTTGTCTTCGGTAATCGACGCCTGATACACGGTGGCACCCGATAAGACTTCGGCAAAGCTCTCGCTGAGCTGATCGACCCACTCGGCAACGACGTCCTGATCTTTCATCATCTCTTCGGTAAGTGTTGGCAAGTAGATCAACCGTTCCAAGACCGCTTTTGGATACACGCGACTCATCTTGTCGATCCGCGCATGCACAGCATTAAACTGATTTACCAGGTTTTCCA
>NZ_JBVCPH010000036.1:0-1572 GCF_057456235.1 Photobacterium sp.
ACCGGTCAGCGCGTGCACAAGCCAGTGAAAATCACCAAAGTGTTTGATAAGTGTTCGCCACTTATCTATAACGCACTGACTTCCGGCGAACGTCTGCCTAAAGTTGAAATTAAATGGTACCGCACATCAGCAACAGGCAGCCAAGAGCATTACTTTACCACCACATTGACTGATGCCATCGTCGTGGATGTTACCGCATCAATGCCGAACTGCCAGGATCCTGGTCAGGCGCATTTTACTCATCTTGAAGATGTACTCATGACTTACCGTAAAATCGACTGGACCCACGAAGTGTCGGGTACATCGGGCGGTGACGACTGGCGCACTGCAATGAAGGCATAAGCCTGAGATCTGTCTCGAAGGGGGCAGGTTTCCCTCTTCATTTTCTTCTGTTTTCAGAACATAAATCGATGTGTTTACATTTGCCAGTTCGTATATCTCTGGTATGCGGTAGCTGTGTATTAATCAGGATGACGTTATGGCAAGGAACGCCAATCAGGCGCAATTTGAATTAGATGTTGCAACGATCAATCTTCCGTTAAGGCTCTATGCTTTCGAAGGTCAAGAAGGTATCAGTCAATTATTCAATTTCTCAGTTATTTTCGTGTGCGATGATCCGGCCCTGCAGCTCGACAGCTGGCTGCAATTACCCGTGCGTTTAGCCCTGTATCATAATAATGGCCTCGAACCGCGTTTTGTGTGCGGAATGGTCTACGGTATCGAGCAGCTAACCCACAGTGATCGTCACTGTCAGTATCGTCTGACGATAACCCCTCGCGTCCAGCTATTAACCCACCGCACTAACTTCCGTATTTTTCAGAACCAGAGCGTCTCTGACATTATCACCACCATCTTTACCGATGCGGGGATTTTAAGCCATGAATATGAACAGCGGCTCTCAAATAGTCTCCCGGTGCGTGAATACTGCGTGCAATACGGTGAATCGGATATGCGGTTCATTGCCAGGTTGATGAGTGAAGAAGGGCTCCATTACCATTTTGAACACACCGAGACCGGTCATGTTATGGTCATTGCCGACGGGCAGGATGGCTTTCTCGAACTGCCCGCATTGCCATACCGGCACAGTCACGGCATGGCAAAAGACCGCGACATCATTCATCACTTTTCGCTGTTAGAGCAAACCCAGACCGGCAAAGTGTCGCTGACCGACTTCACCTTTGAGCGCCCCGATTTCAGACCGCAAGGGCTCAAGGTCAGCAATATCTCTAACGAACAACCTCTGGAAGCCTTTCATTATCCCGGCCAGTTCACAACCGACGCCGACGGAACACGTATCGCGACACTAACCTTAGAGCAGGCCAGAATTCATAAGCAGCGGGTAACCGGGAAAAGTGACTGTACCCAACTCACCAGCGGGTATTTTCAGCCGCTGGAAGCGCACCCCAATGATCAATGGAATGAACCCTGGCTGCTGGTGGAAGTGAAACACCAGGGCAAGCAGCCACAGGCATTGGAAGAGTTTGCTGACGGGGCGGCAACCTATAACGCAGATTTTATCGCCACTCCGTGGGAAGCCGCGTTTCGAGCCGAGCCCATTACCAAGCCGTATAT